>DOUV01000279.1:0-9035 GCA_003520455.1 Chloroflexota bacterium
GAAGGATCTGGAGCGAAGGGTCTCCCGCGCCTTTGCTCAGCATCACACCCGTGGGAGTTTGACACGGCCCGACTGAACCCTGATTTCATCCATCCAATTACGGCAAAAACTATGCTTCAGGTTCTCGTCGTCAATTTTGGTGGCGAGAACCTGGATGATTTTTGTCGCCTGCGCCAACGCTTGTCGCCTCTTTTCCTCATCGCCGCTGGCCTTGTACAACTCTCCTCGCTTTGCCAGAATCTGCCACTCCTCCCCCGGCAACCCGATTTGTTCGGCCAGGGTGAAGGCTGCTTGCAGGTGGTCAATTGCCCGTTCAGCATCACCCTCCCACCCGGCCAATATCGCCAGCGAACGCAAGTGGCCCACCCGCAAGCGCGGAATACTCCCCACCAATTTGCCCCAGCGCCGGACGTCCGTGCGGGCCAGTTCGACCTCCCCACCCCGGAGGAGCGCCTCGGTTTCCAGCCAACGGGCGGAAATGACCAACGGTAACACGTCGTACTTGCGATAGGCCAGCGCCTGCCGGGCATGAGTAGTGGCTTCGGCCCAATTTCCGGCCAGGACGCAATCGGCGCACAGTTCGGCGCTAATAAAGGCCACGTGAACATCCGATTTGACCTGCTCATTTAACGCGAATGCTGCCTGGTGTGTCTCGTAAGCAGCCACCACCTGTCCCAAGGTCCGATAAATCCTACCCAGGACCAGGGCAATGAAGATCCCCATCGGGGGCAGATTGTACAAGCGGGCCTGATTTTGCCCGGCCTGAGCTACGGCCAGGGCGGCTTCATACTCACCCCTATCGAGTAACCCGGTGGCTAACCAAACTCGACTATAAATGTGCCCCCACGGGTTGTCTATCGCGGCGCAAATGGCCTCGGCCGCGCGAGCAGTTTCGATTCCGTCCTGAATGCGGCCCTGCCAGATTTGCGCCGCCGCTATGGCCGTCAGACAGTCCGCTTCCAGGGCCTTGTTGCCCAACCGGGCGTAGCGGTCACGCGCCTCGATCATTGTGGCTTCGCCGACGCTGACCTGGCCCAGCAACATCTGGGCGTAGGCCAGGGAGTTCACGCTCCCGGCTGCCAACGCCTCATCCCCCAGTTCGCGGGCCAGTTCTAACGTCCGCCGGCTGCGAATCAGCGACTGCTTGAAGTCAAACCGGTGGTGGTACAATTGGGCCAGATTCCATTCGGCTTCCGCTCGCCCAGGTTTGTGGTTGTATTCTTCAGCCAGACGGAGGGCCTGTTGCAAATAACCCACGGCGGTTGGAAAGTCATAGGCATGCACGGCCACGGTCGCCAGGCGATTCAGGGCGGTGCAGGTCAGTTCTACCTGGTTTGCGGTCTGGGCCTGTTGCAATAGCTCCTGATAGACACCCTCCGCCTGTTTCAGCTCGCCCGCCAATTCGTAAGCCCGACCCAGTTGGAGGTGGAAATTGGAGGTTGGTAAGTGGTGATTGGTGATGAGGCTGCGGGCTTGTTCGTAGTGGGTGATGGCGTCGTGGATGGCAAAGAGACGGAGGGCTTCATCACCGGCTGCCTGGCTGTAGCGGAAGGCCGGTTCGGTCAGGTGAGCGCCGAGGGCGTGATACGCCAACTCAGCCGCCCTTCGACCAGGCTCAGGATGCGCGGCAGCGGCCTTTTCCAACACCTCAAGGGCCCGCCGGTGAAAAAGACGCCGTCGAGCTGCGCCGGCCCCGTCGTAGACCACTTCGCGGATTTTGTCATGGGCAATGGTATAGGGACGGTCGGCGTTATCGGTCTCGATGAGCAGATGGGCCTTCAGTAATTCATCGAGGCCGGATAACCCCGTCACTTCATCCAAATCGGCCACCTGGCCCAGCCGGGTGTAACTGCAATCCCGGCCCAGCACGGCGGCCGCGGTTAAGAGCGCCGCAGCGGCCGGCTTTAGACGGTTCAGGCGCGCGGTAATGAGCTGGCGCACGCCCATTGGGGTGAGAGATGAGCGAGCCGCCAGCCACGTTTCAAGGGCGGCTAAATCTATTTTCCAGGGGCCTGCCTGGCGAAGACGAGCCTGGAGAACACCCCGGTTCACCAGTTCTTTGATTGTTTCAGTGACGAAAAAGGGCTGGCCTCCGGTTTGGGCGAAGAGCCAAGCGCCAAAACGGTGGGCAACGGACAGACCGGCTGCATCCTCCCGGCCGAGCAGGGATCGAGCCAACTGCCGGGTATCATCCAGGGTGAGTGACCCCAGGGCGAGCTGATGGCTGGAAATGTCGCGTCCCAGATTGGCCAACCACTCATCAAGCGCTGAATCTGCGGCGGTGGCTTCACGGCGTCGGACCAGGAGCAGCAAGACGGGCAAACCGGCTTCGGCCCAGGCATGGCCGCAATAGTGCAGCAGATCGAGTGAAGCCACATCTGCCCAGTGGAGATCGTCGATAAAGATGACTACCGGCCCTTGTCGCTCGGCCAAGGTTTGTCCGAGCCGGGCCACCGCTTCCAACAAATGGGACCGGGCCTCATTTTCATCTGCTGTTGGCAACGGCAAGTCGGGATAGCGGTCACGCAATTCCGGGAGCAGGCGGCTCAGTTCGGCCAGCCAGACGTCACTCAGTAAATCTTCGGGGGCGTTTTCCTGTTCTACTCGCCGGCGCAACGTCTCGATCAGCGGCTGATAGGGCAAGCGTCCGCCCGCCTCGAAGGCGCGTCCCCGCAACACGTCCGCCCCCTGGCCGGTGGCCCAACTTAAAAACTCGGTCGCCAGCCGCGTCTTGCCGATGCCCGCTTCCCCTTCAATAATGACGACCTGCGCCTGTTCTTGCTTGGCGGCGTGGAAAGCCGTCACCAGTTGCAGGTGTTTGATGGAACGACCAACGAAGGGAAGGTGAGTCAAGGATGAAGGGTATCTTCGATCTTCATCCTTCATCCTTTTGCCTTCATTCTTTGCGCTGCGGATGCGCTCGGCCAGGACGTGTGTTTCTGGGGACGGCTCGAGGCCAAGTTCGGCGACCAGGATGGCCCGGCAACGCTCGTAGGCTTGCAACGCGGCGGTTTTATCTCCGAGCCTGGCATATAATTCCATCAAGCGCCGGTGAGCGACTTCGTTGAGCGGATCGTGAGCCGTCCAGCGCCGTACGGTGTCCAACCCCTTTTTCACCTGGCCTTGATCTGTTTGCAATTGGGCGAGCCGGGCCAGAATTTCGCTCATCTGCCGATGCCAGTATTCACGCTGCACGCTGGCCCATTCGTCAAAAGCGAGCGCGTCGGGCAGGGTAAATCCTTCCAGAAAGTCGCCCCGATACAGTTCAACGGCCTCTTGCAAGGGGATACTCTCTTGCGCCTGAGCGGCGACTGCCAGCCTGTGTACATCGAGTATGACCGCTGTGGTCAGGTCAAAAGCCAACAACTCGCCTTCGACCAGCAGATGATCCTCCGCTTCACTCAGAGCGTGGCGTAAGCGAGCCAGGGCGTTCCGCAGCGAGGCTCGGCTCCTCTGAGGACTACTTTCCGGCCAGAGCAGGGCCATCAGCGTTTCGCGGCTATGCCAGCCTCCGGCCACCGCCAGGTAGACCACCAACGCCAACGATTTTCGGGTGGGAAATTTGAGCTGTTGTTGTTCGCGCCAAATTTCCGGCGTGCCCAAGAATCGCAATTCCAGGCGGCTCATCGGCTTGTTACGCTCCTCGTTACGTGCGCGTTACGCCAACACTCTATAGTAGTAACAGAAAGTTGTTGATATTGTACACCCATCCTGAATTTAGATGAAGGAGGCCCCAAATGAGTACGTTTGTATTAATTCACGGATCGTGGCACGGCGCCTGGTGCTGGGACAAAGTGAAGCCGTTGCTGGAAAAGCAAGGACATACAGTAGTGGCGCCTGACTTGCCCGGTCACGGTCAGGATAAAACACCGATACCGGAAATCACCCTGCAACGCTTTGTGGATCGGGTTGGTCAGGTGCTGGACGCCCAGTCTGAGCCGGTCATCCTGGTGGGGCATAGTATGGGCGGCGTGGTCATCACCCAGACGGCCGAGTACCGGCCGGACAAGATTAAGACCCTGGTTTACCTGTGTGCCTTCCTTCCCCGTAACGGCGAATCGCTGCTCCAATTGGCGCAGCAGGATACGGAGACGTTGATTCTACCCAACCTGATTATCAACGAAGCGCAAGGCTACCACTCGGTCAAAGAGGAAGCGATCCGGGAGGTTTTTTATCACGATTGTCGTGATGAGGACGTCGCGCGAGCGAAGTCGCTATTGGTGCCTGAGGAAGCGCTGGCCCCTGTGGCGACACCGGTGCAGACCAGCGAGGATAACTATGGCCGCATTCCTCGGGTGTATATCGAATGTTTGCGTGACCAAACGATTGGACCGTCGCTGCAAAAACAGATGAACACGGCCACGCCCTGCCAGATGGTGCTCTCGCTGGACACCGGTCACTCCCCCTTCTTCTCGGCACCCGAGGCGTTGGCGGCTCATCTGGTAACGGTAGCGAAAAAGCAGAGGTAGATGGCTACTTCGACAACACCCTATTCAACGCTTCCTCCCAAAACTGCTGTCGCCCGTTCCGAACCAGCAACACGCGGTTGGCGCGGGCCATCTGCTCCCCGCCGGCCGTTGCTTCCTCGCCGGCAGCAACGGGGATAGCAACATAGCCGGCCTTTTGGAGGAGTTCTGCTCGCCGCAGCGCCCGTTCCACATCGAGGCGATCCACGACGGCGGAAACTTCCAATGCCAGCCAGACCTCTGGTATATCTGGATGTTGGCGCACGTTGCCCCGCAGCAAGACATCTAACAGGGCCAGGTCTCGTATCTCGTCATCCGAGAGGCGGCCCTCCAGCTCGTCCTCAATGTCCTGAACAGAGACGACCTTTATGCGGCGTAAAAGGCGTCCAAAGTAAGCAAAGGCCCGCTCGCGGTATTTGCGTTCTAAATTATCGCCGACGAGCCTGTCCAGCCGGATTTGCATGGCTATTTGCGTTTCCGTCAGCTTGCGAATCGCTTCGGCCAATTCTCCAACGCGCTGCTCGGTGCGCTTCTGCGCTTCGGCCAGCTCGGTAACAACTGCCTCCAGGCGATCCAGCCGGCTCTCCGTGCGCTTCTGCGCTTCGGCCAGCGCTTCGACTTGCTGCTCGGTGCGCTTCTGCGCCTCGGCCAAATCACGAACCGTTGCCCTCAAAGCGTCGAAATCTTCGCGGCGGACAGCCAGTTGGTCGCGCAAGTTCTGCTCGACAGCTTCGACCAACTCGAGCATGGTCAGCCGCAGCTCCTCGGGCAAGTTTTGCAGAATAGAAGCGTAACTCATGGCAGGTTACTCCTGGCCATATTATACCACGTCCGCTCTCCGCCGCGAGACTCATTATCACCGGGGCAGGAAATTAGCCCAAGGGGCCTGGTTCTTCCGGCCGCGGGTCGTCAGGCTCTCATTGGACATCACCCGCCGAACAGGCTCCGCTGCCAGAAAGCCCGCCCAAAGTTCCTCATCCTCGATCTTACCGGCGAGCGATTGGACGATTTCCGCCGCGCGCACAAAGGCCCGTTGCGCCTGTTCTTCGTCGCTGCGCTTCTGATACAACTCGCCCAACGTCGCCAGAATCTGCCACGCCTCCCCGGGCAAACCGATTTGTTCGGCCAGAGTGAGAGCCTCTTGCAGACGGGCGATGGCCTGTTCCGTGTGACCATCCCATTGGGCGAGTACCGCCAGCGACCGCAGGTAGGGGATGCGGTAACGCCGGTTATCGCTGAACCGCTCGCCGAGGCGATGCGTGTCCGCTCGCGCCAGTTCAACGTCCCCACCTTGCAGCAGGGCCTCGGTTTCGAACCAATGGGTCAGTCCGGGAAAACATATGATTTCAATTCACCGGACTGGCGGATGAAGAGGTGTACACCCAGGGGGCAACGACTGGCGATACGGCCCATATTCCATCAGGTGTCCCTCACAGGCACAAGAACATAGGCGATACACCGGGGCGACTTTTGGTTATGCTCAACCCGGCTGGTAATGAAAAGTTCTTTGCCGAACTGGGTTTGCCGGTGACTGACAAAGCTAACCCGCCCAAGCCATCCGGCCCACCTGATATAGAGCGCATCCGGGCCATCACCAGCAAGTATCAGATTGAGCCGGTCGCCCTGCCAACCAGGTAAACTATAGGTTTCGCCGCCACAAACCCCGCTCGCAGGCCCTCGTCGTCAATCTTGGCGGCGAGGGCTTATGAATTTTCTTCTGCCTCTGAACCAATCAGATTGATGACGCGCTCCCGAATGCGCTTGGCTGCTTGTAGGGCCTCTTCAGCCTCTGTCAGGCCAATTGCTTCAAAAGCAATGTCGCCAGGATAACGTCCGGCAATGATGTATTCATTTAACACCGCCCCTTCAGTTACCATTGTTCCTAATTCGGCATCATAGACAGCGCATAAAGCCAGCAGTTTCACCAGGTCATGCGACTTTTCCAGCGACCAGCCTTGAGCAATCAAGTAACCTTTCAAAAACTTTTCGGCTGCGCTCTGGCACAGAAAGCAAATCGTCGGATAGGCAGGTGTTTCTGCTCCAACTCGCGTGCAGCTACTCCCAACTCATTTTCGGCATAGCGCAGCCAGGCGCGGGGCGTCTCCACCGGCTGTTTAGGCTGGTCGGTCATACAATACTTTTCCCTCGCCAAAGATGTGCCGGGTATAAAACGGATTGCCATCTGCCAAATTGCGGGTCACTTCCCTGGATGTTCGCACAATCAGATCAAGATCAAAATATCGCCCCCTCAATAGGTACTCTATACGCCGTCGCACTTCACGATTGGAGACGGGGCTATCGTGAACAATAAAAAGATCAAGGTCGCTCGCGTCTGTGGTGTGTTCACGAGCATACGAGCCAAACAGAATTATCTGTCGAGGTGAAATCTCATCAACAATTTTTTTAATGATGTATTTAATTAATTCCGGGGTGATTTGCCGGGTCTGTAACCGCGTGTCCGGCTTCAATACAGCTGTCTGTATCGACACGATGACTTGTCCTCCAACAACTGTTAATGCTCATCCTCATTGCTCACAATTATACCACAAGCTGCCAAAAACCCCGCCCGTAGATCCTCGTCATCAATCTTGGCGGCGAGGGCTTGTATTATTTCTGCGGCCTTTCCAAAAGCCCGCTGCGCCTGTTCCTCATCCCCGTTAGCCCGGTACAACTCGCCCAACTTCGCCAGAATCGGCCACTCCTCCCCGGGCAAACCGATTTGTTCGGCCAGCGAGAGCGCCTCTTCCAGGTGGGTAATGGCTTGCTTCATGTCGCCATCCCACTCCGCCAGCAGCGCCAACGAATGCAAGTGTGGCAGGCGATAGCGAGGGATATGGCTTACCAATTCGCCCCACGTGCGGACATCCTCGCGGGCCAACTCAACCTCGCCGCCGCGCAGCAGGGCTTCGGTCTCCGGCCAGCGGGGGGAAATGACCAACGGCAGAGCGGTGTACTTCCGGGAGGCCAGCGCCTGCCGCGCATACCTGGTCGCTGCCTCCCAGTCTCCGGCCAGAGCACAATCGGCGCAGAGTTGGGCAGCGGTCATTTCGGCGAAAGACTGTGAACCCGCTCTTTCATTGAGGCCAGCGGCCTCCAGGTGCGCAGCACGGGCTGATTCCGATGCCAGGAGCGCCCGGTAGACCATGCCGAACACGAGCAAATTTAAGAAGCTCACCAGGACCATGTCATGGGCCTGCGCCTGCTGCCGGCCCTGCCGGGCGAAGCGTAAGGCTTCTTCATAATCACCTTTGTCCATCAGGCCAAAGGCCAGCACGGCACTGCTGGCAATCTGTCCCCAGGGATTGTCAATCTCCTGGCTGATGGTGTAGGCGGTGTGGGCGTCCGCGATACCCGCCTCAAGCTGTCCCTGACACATTTTGACCAGGGCAATGATTGTCAGGCAATCCGCTTCCAGGGCCCGGTTGCCCAACGTCGCGTAGCGGGTCTTTGCTTCTTCCATGTGGGCCTGACATGCCCTCACCTGGCCCAGCAGGAACTCGGCATAAGCCAGGGTGTTCAAGCTGCCGGCCATCAACTCCTGGTTCCCCAGTTCGCGGGCCAGGGCCACGGCTTGCTGGCTATGGCGTACCGTGGTCGGGTAGTCAAAGGTGTGGTAGGCCAACTGGGCCAGACTCCATTCCGTTTCGGCCAGCGCCGCTTTATTATCACTCTCCTCGGCGACACTCAGCGCCTGTTGTAGCCAGGCTGCCGCCGTCTCGAACTCATACGTGTGAACGGCCACCGTACCCAGGCGGTTCAGGGCGATACAAGCCATCTCCGGCCGGCTCGACGCCTGAGCCAGGGCCAGCATCTCCCGGTAGATAGTTTCGGCATGCTGGTACTCGCCCACGAGTTCGTAGGCTCGACCCAGCCGCAGGGAAAGATGTTCCACGCTATCGGCGACTGATAACTGTTCACTGATGACTGACAATTGGTCGCGGGCCTGTTCGTAATAGACAATGGCATCGCGTACGGCAAACAGGGCCATGGCGGCGTCTCCGGCGGCCAGGCTGTAGCGAAAGGCGGGTTCGGTCAGCCGAGCGGCCAGGGCGTGGTGGGCTAACTCGGCCGGCGCCGCCGTTGCTTCCAGTACAGTGAACGCCTGGCGGTGGTAGAGGCGGCGCCGGGCAGCCCCGGCTTCGGTGTAGACGACGTCACGAGTTTTGTCGTGGGCGAAGGTGTAGGGACGGGTCAGGTCATCGGTCTCCACCAATAGGCGGCCGGCGAGTAATTCATCCAGGGCCGGCAAGCCCTCACCGGCAGAGATGCCGGCCACCTGGCACAGCCGCTCGAAACTACAATCTCGGCCGATGACAGCCGCAGCTGTTAAGAGCGCTGTGGCGTTGGAGGTGAGCCGGCGCAAGCGAGTCAAAATAACCTCGCGCACACCCTGCGGGATTAACCCCTGTAGCGCCGCTGCTGGCTGCGTCCCCATCTGCCAGTCAACCGCCCAGGTCCCCTTCTCATCCCGGCGTGATTGCAGCACCCCCTGTTCCATCAGTGTCTTGATCATTTCGGTGATGTAGAAGGGCTGGCCGGCTGTTTCAGCGAACAGCCACTCGGCGAACG
>DOUV01000279.1:9145-29523 GCA_003520455.1 Chloroflexota bacterium
GTCTCACCGGCCGAAATGGGACCGAGGGCCAGTCGCATCAGGGATACGTCGCGTCCCAGCTCTAACCGCCACTCGCCCAGGGTGGGTGTTGTGGCGAGCGCTTCGCTGCGGATGGTCAACAGAAGCAAGATTGGCGTATGGCTCTCGGTCCAAGCCCGGCCGCAATAGTGCAGGACATCCAGCGAGGCGGTGTCCGCCCATTGGATATCGTCAATGAAAAGGATCACCGGCGCGCGTGCGGCCAGGACCTGCCCCAGCCGGGCCACCGCTTCCAGCAGACGGGTGCGGGCCAGGGTTTCATCACCGGTTGAGGGTGGCAAATCAGGGTAGCGGTCGCGCAGTTCCGGGAGCAAGCGGCTGAGTTCGGCCAGCCAAACATCGCTCAGCAAATCTTCCGGGGCGTTTTCCTGCTCCACCCGCCGGCGTAGCGCCTCAACCAGCGGTTGGTAGGGCAGGCGACCGCCCGCTTCAAAGGCGCGCCCGCGCAGCACATCGGGCCCATGAAGGGCCGCCCAGGCCAGGAACTCTGTGGCCAGGCGGGTCTTGCCAATACCGGCCTCACCTTCGATGAGGACCACCTGCGCCTGGCCCTGGCGAGCGGTGTGATAGGCAGTCGCCAATTGCAGATGTTCAGCCATCCGGCCGACAAAGGGAAAGTGCGTGAAGGATGAAGGATGAGGGATGAAGGATAAAGGGTATATTCGATCTTCATCCTTCACGCGAAGCGTTCCGCCTTCACCCTTTGTACTGCGGATGCGCTCGTGCAGGGTTTCAGTTTCGGGGGATGGCTCGGCGGCCAACTCTTTGGCCAGGATGGTGCGGCAGGCCCGGTAGGCTTGCAGGGCGGCCGTTCTGTTTCCGGCCAGCATGTGCAATTGCATCAAGCGCCGGTGCGCGGCTTCGTTTAATGGATCATGGGCCACCCAGCGCACGGCCGTGACAATACCGTCTTCAAAGTGCCGCCCGGCCGATTGCCAGCGGGATAACCGGTCAAAAACAACGTTCATCTGGTGGTGCCAGTGTTCCCGCTGAAAGGTGACCCACTCATCAAAGGTGGGCGCATCCGGCAAGGCGAAGCCTTCCAGAAAGTCCCCGCGGTAGAGGTGAATAGCCTCTTGGAGCAACCCAGATTGCTCTGCCCCCAAAGCCGCACCTACGGTGCGCAAATCTAGCTCGAAGTCCGAGGTGGGATGAAAGCCAAGGGCGTCGGCCTCGACGACCAGATACGCCTGACTGCCGGGGGAGACAGCCTTGTCAAGCGTCCGGCGCAGATGGGCCAGGGTGGTACGCAGTGCGCCCCGGCCATGAAGAGGGTCGCTTTCCGGCCAGAAAAGGGTCGCCAGCTTCTCGCGCGGGTGCCGCCCCTCTTCTACCGTCAGGTAAATGAGGAGGGCCAACACCTTACGGGTGGCGAAGGTAAGCGCCTGTTGGCCATACCAGACTTCGGGTGAGCCGAGAAAGGAAAGACGTAAGTGAGCCATTTAACGCTGCTGCCCGCTACACGCTTTTTTTTGTAACAACTTTGTCACGCCCGGTGATTAGAATGAAAACAATCTTAAACAACACCAGTATACACCCAGAGATAAGCACAGACCAGCAATTTTCCAAAACAGGCCTCAAGATGATGGCCCAAAACCAGAAAAACGACCTCAGCCAACAAGGTGGCTGTTTCACGATCATGTTCGCAGCTCCCATTCTGCCCGGCCGGTCAGAGGTATGGCGGCGCTGGCTGCAGGAGATGATCGAGTCGCGCCGTCCAGAGTACGAAGAATCGCGCAGGCGCCTGGGCGTCAGCGGCGAACGGGTCTGGATTGCTGAGACAGTGAATGGCACTGTGGCGGTCATCGCCGTGGTCGCGGCGCAGCCGGAACAGGTGCTGGCCCAATTGGCGACTTCGGATCGCCCGTTTGATCGCTGGTATCGGGAGCAGTTACTGGCTTTGCAAGGCTTCGACCTGACGAAGCCGCTCAGCAGAGCATCACCCGAGCTGGTTCTCGAATGGCGGCCGCCCGAAAATCAGGCTTGAAATACCCAGGAGGTGTTTATGAACCGCTAAGGATCCATATCGTTGGTTATTGGTACATCACCCACCCTATTTTCAAAACAAAGGAGAGTATGCTATGTCAAACGAACAAACCATTAACACGGCCCGCGCGCTCATTGATACCATCAATAGGCGCGATATGAGCCTCTGGGAGCGAGCCACAGCGGATGACCTGATAGCTGATTATCCGGGAGCGCACGACCTGGACAAGGAGACTGCCAGCATGTTCAACTTGTCTTTCTTCAATGCCGCTCCTGATTTGCGCTTTGATGTGCAGCGCGTTATTGCTCAGGGCGACACGGTGGCCTTTCAAGCCACGGCCAGCGCCACATTAACCCAGCCCCTGGTCACCCCAACGGGGACAATTCCGCCGACGGGCAAGCAGGCTCATTCGCCATTTGTGCTCATTGCGCAAGTCAGGAATGGGAAGATTGTGCGCGAACAAACGGTCTGGAACCAACTGGAAGTTTTCCAGCAGCCAGGCATTCTGCCGGAGGGGTAAGCTAAAAGGGTACTGACGAAAGGAGAATATTCTATGTCAACAGAACAGAATAAATCTATCGTTCAGCGGTGGGTCGAAGGTGGTTGGAACCAGGGCAACCTGGCGCTCGTGGATGAGTTGTTTGCCGCCGACTATATGATCCATGATCCACAAGCGCCCGGTTTTCCGGGCGGCCAGGCAGCGTTCAAGCAGTTCGTTACCAACTTACGGACGCCCTTTCCAGATATCCATGTGACGATTGAAGACATGGCGGCTGAAGGTGACAAAGTAGCTTGGCGGTGGAGAATTACCGGCACGCACACCGGCGACCTGATGGGCATTCCCCCAACGGGCAAACCCATCAACATGACCGGGATTGTGGTCAGTCACTTTGTTGATGGCACATGGGCGGAAGATTACGTCAACTGGGACACGTTAGGCATGCTACAGCAAATCGGTGCAATCCCCGTGCCAGGGCAGGCTGGCGCATAATCTACATTTGCACGAGGGGAGTCTATCATGTCTAGCGAAGCCAACAAGGCTGTCATTCAGCGTTACTTGCAAGAAGGACCAACCAACGAGGCCATTGCGCTCGCCAGTCTCACCGAAGATGCCACCTTTTACGACCCTGGCGCGCCGCCCTCGATCGGCCCGGAAGGACAACGCCGCCGCTCCGCCATACTGTTTTCCGCATTCCCAGATTCCCAATTCACGGTTGAGGATCTGATTGCAGAAGCTGACGAGGTAGTCGCACGCTGGACATTTCGGGGAACGCATCGTGGCCCCTTTGCTGGTATCCCACCAACCGGCAAGCAGATCCAGATGACCGGCATCACGATCTATCGTCTGCGCGACGGAAAGATTGCCGAAGCACGGTCCAACATCGATCAGCTCGGGCTCTTGCAACAACTCGGTGTGCTGCCAGCGGCGCCGGGATCGTCGCAGTAACGCAACGAGCGATGCAGCCTGGAAGAGTGCCTATAAGCCGAAAGACCTAAGCTATTCTCACATTGTTTACTGTCAATGATGGGGTCGACTCATTACGAATCGCACCCTAATTACACCAAGGAGGAATTTCTAATGTCAGAAGAAAACAAGACCGTAGTTCGCCAATACTTCGAGAGATGGGGCACACCAGAAGCCGAAAGGGAATCGCTTGCCCCCGATTTTGTCGGTCATATGCCTGGTGTCCCTGAGCCGATGAACCGGGAGGCCTTCATCCAGTACCAGGGCGTGGTTCTCTCGGCCTTTCCCGACTTTGCACCCACGTTGGAAGACCAGATTGCCGAGGGAGACAAGGTAGCCAGTCGCCTGGTATTCCATGGAACACACAAAGGGGACTTTCAGGGCATTCCCCCAACCGGCAAGAGGGTCACCGTCTCAGCGATCACCATTGAGCGAGTCGTGGGCGGTAAGATTGTGGAACACTGGATTGAATACGACGCGCTGGGCATGATGCAACAGTTGGGCGTTGTTCCACCGCCGGGGCAGTAACCCTTCGCTAACCGACGCTCTCCAACACTCGCCGCCCCGGCTTCGCCTTTAGAAACCCCACCCGCAGGCCCTCGTCGTCAATCCCAGCGGCGAGGGCCTGGATTACTGAGACAGTGAATGGCACTGTGGCGGTCATTGTCAATCGAACAAAACAAGGCCATTGCTCGTCGCTCCTTTGAGGAGCTCTGGAACCAGGGCAACCTGGCTGTCGTCGACGAGACCTTTGCTGGCGACTTCGTGGGCCACGGTCCGCCTAACCCACTGTTCCCCACCGGTGACTACCACGGCCATGAGGGCCAAAAACAGCTCGTCACCATGTATCGCAGCGCGTTTCCCGATGGCAATTTCACCATTAAAGACGTGGTGGCCGCAGGGGATAAAGTCGTGACTCGTTGGGTAGTACGTGGTACCCACCAAGGCGCGATGGGCGATCTGCCCCCAACCGGCAAGTCGGTAACATTTTCGGGGATTACCATCGCCCGCTTTGCCGGTGGCAAGTACGCGGAAGACTGGCACAACTGGGAGACGCTCGGCCTGATGCAACAACTCGGCGTGGTTCCGGCGCCAGGACAGTAACCTCAGGGACGAGGCGTCGCCGCAAACCTGGTCCGCAGGCCCTCGTCGTCAATCGTGGCGGCGAGGGCCTGTACTATTTCCGCGGCCTTTCCAAAAGCACGCTGCGCCTGTTCTTCATCCCCGATAGCCTGATACAACTCGCCCAACTTCGCCAGAATCGGCCACTCCTCCCCCGGTAAGCCGATTTGTTCGGCCAGGGTGAAGGTTTCGTGTAAATGGTCGTCCCTTTTGGCCTTTCAGGTGCGCATTTTCGTCACGCAGGGCTTGATTCTCGACCCGTAGGGCCACAATCTCAGCTTCCGGCACCTCGATGTGTTCCAGCAGGCGTCCGACCAGCGCAGCGACCGCTCGATCAAGATTCAGTTGGGTCACATCCAGCTCGCGCCAGTCATCCAGGCAGACGAGTATATCTTTCCTTGCTGTCCGCGTCAGCCCACCACATTGTCCCCTTGACTTGCGGCGCGTTCCCTGCTTCATTGGATTTTGAGTGCGTTCTCACAACCTTTATCGCGCACGTCCCCTTCAGAAGGCGGGAGCTTTGGGCATGGAATGGCTTGCTCGCAGGCTTGTTGATCTGGTGCGTCCTTGACAGTGCAATCTCGCTATAGGCTGGCGTTCCCTTCAACATTCTCTTCAACATGTCGATGTTGATAATGGCGGGCGTGCCGTTGGTAGCCACGCGCAGGCGTCTTGCATGAGCCTTCAACTGCCGCCGCCCAACAAGTCGCGGCACCGGACGCGGCTACCACGCACGAAAAGCACGTTGGCGTGCCTTTGATCTACAATCCTGGCGAGTGTCACCTTGCCCGCCTGCCGCGCCAGTAAGCCCCATGCCGTTGGGTCGCGCAATACAAGGTTATAGATCACCAGCGCTATTTCTCGCAACCGGTTGAGTATGCCAAATCGTCCTACCATCAACACGAAGATTTTCCGGCTCCAATGAACTTTGTCCGTGGTTGTTAGCTATTACTTCGCCGCTCCATTGGCCGGCGTTATCGTCTTACTGATTGCGCTGAATCCGTGGCGAACGTCAGGACACACCTACTCGGCCCAAAGACGTGAGGCTTGCTATCGTCTCTAGCAACCCACGTACTGCGGGCCAATCCGGTGTACCTCTAACGAAACAGGGTCTTCCAAAACTGAATTCAAACCGAGAATCGGGCGCACCCACACCTAAACTCAATACATTCTCATGGACGGGGAGCATCATTCTGTGTTTGTCAGGCACACCAATTGGGCCCTGGCCTGACCGACTCATGGATAACACGACAATGATCTTCGGAGCCATATATGTCTCGTTGTCCGTTTGCCAGCCTTCGCATTCGCGTTCTGCTGTTGGTCCTCCTGACCGCCACTCCGGCATTCAGCCTGCTCTTCTACAGGGCGAATGCTGAACGCCAGCGGGAAATTGCCGAAGCGCAGGACGATGCGTTGCGCCTGGCCCGGGTGATCTCGAGCCAGGAGCAGGACCTGATTGATGGCACGCGCCAACTGCTGATCACCCTATCTCGCCTGTCCGAAGTCCGCGGTGGCCGATCTAACGAGTGCCAGGCACTACTGGCCGACGTGCTTGCGCACCATCGGCGCTACCTCAACTTTGGAGTCGCCAGTTCGTCCGGAGACGTTGTCTGCAGTGCGCTGCCCTTCGATCGGCGAGAGAGCGTCGCGGACCGGGCGTACTTTCGTGAGGCGATAGACACGGTGGATTTTGCCGCAGGCGAGTTCGAAATTGGCCGAATTACCGGGAAGCCGTCCCTCAATTTCGGCTATCCCATCTTCGACGATGCCGGTCAGATACAGGGTGTGATCTTTGCCGCGCTGGATCTGGAGCGGCTGAGCCAGCTTGACACTGATGTCGCAGCACAACTTCCCCCGGGTTCAACCCTGACGAAGATTGACGCCAGAGGCCTTATCATTGCCCGCTATCCGGACCCGCAGGATTGGATCGGGCATCCAGCACCGGCGGCCATGAACGTGGAGACGATAGTGGCTCAAGGCCAGGGCGTGATTCAGGCGGTTGATTCTCACGGGGTTGCGCGACTGCAGGCCTTCTCCAATCTCTCCAGTGATTTGCTTTCCACCACCCTGTACGCAATCCTGGATGTTCCAGAAGAGGGCGCCCTGGCCCAAATCAATCGCATCTTCAATCAGGATGTGAGTGCGCTTGGTCTCATCACGCTGCTGGTTATTGCCGTCGCCTGGGCCGGCAGCGACATCTTCATTCTCGGTCGAGTGCAGGCATTGCTGAAGGCCACGCAGCGGCTGGCAGCGGGTGACCTCAGCGCGCGGACGGGCATGGGTTACGGCTGGGGAGAACTGAGCAGTCTGGCGCGCGCCTTCGACCAGATGGCGGATACGCTTGAACGACGAGAGGCCGAGCGCCAACAGACACACGCGGAATTGAAACGTCGTGCGGACGAATTCGCCGCATTGTACGAGACCACGCACGCCCTGACCGGGCAACAGGACCTGCCCGAGTTGCTCGAGGCAATCGTCGAACACGCAACCACACTCCTCAACGCGCCCAACGGTTACATGTATCTGTATGACTCAAGACGTGGTGAAATGGAGTTGGTCGCAGCCATAAACCCCCACACTCCGATCGGTACTCGCCTGGCGTTGGGCGAGGGGGTGGCGGGCCACATCGCACAAAGCCGCCAGCCGCTGATTGTCGACGATTATCGCAGCTGGGAATACCGCTCCCATCAGTTCGAAGGGGCGCCCCTGACGGCCGCGGTGGGTGTGCCCATGCTCTATAGCGGCGAGTTAGTCGGTATATTGGGCGTGGGCGAGACCGGCGAGACGGTGCGCAAGTTCACGGAAGCCGAGGCGCGCCTGCTAAGCCTGTTCGCAGCGCAGGCGGCCAGCGCGGTGCGTAATGCCCGGCTGTTTGACGAGACGCGGCAGCGTGCCCTTATCGTGGATACCCTCAATCGTGTCGGGCAGAGGCTTTCAGCCACCTTCAACCTGGAAGAGATTGTCGAAATCCTGGGCCAGGAAGCAGGCAATTTGTTGCGGCCCGGCAATTTTGACGTGGTCCTGTATGATGAGGTTCGCAACGAGATTGAAGTGAGACTGTACCTCGACCGAGGTGAACGGATGCCGGGCTTTCGCTTTGCTGTGGGAGAAGGGCTCGTCAGCCATATCGTGACTCACAAAGAGCCGATCCTCGCCACCGAGTATCTCGATGAGTGCGCTACCCGCGGGGTGAAGCCGGCAGGGCCGGGACAGCCGGGCAAAGCCTGGCTGGGTGTTCCTATCGTCTCGGGGAAAAAGGTGCTGGGCGCTCTGCTCGTTTGGGATTACGACCAGGAGGGGAGCCTGACCGAGCGCGACCTGCGGGTTCTCTCCACGCTCGCCGCCCAGACCGCCATTGCCATCGCGAACGCTGGTCTGTACACCGATCTGCAGAATGCGCTGACGATCCAGTCCAGATTGTTCGACGCTACGACGAGGATCATCAGCCAATCAGATGCAGACGCGGTGCTGCGCGGCATTGTAGACAGCACACGCCAGGCCGTTGCCGCCGACCAATGTAACGTGATGCTGATTGACGCCAACGGCTACTGCTACCGCTGGCTCGGCTCGGGCTACCAGTATAAGCTCGAACCACACGCCATGCGCCCCGCGGGAATCTCGCTACGCGTCATGCGGTCCAGACAGCCCGAGTTCATTTCCGACATAGAGGGTTCGCCGCTGGTGAACCCTGGTATGCGCGCGGAGGGGATCAGGTCAGCGGCATGCCTGCCGCTGCGCGGCAAGTCGGGGCCGTTCGGCGTGATGTGGGTCAATTATGCGACACGACGCGCCTTCTCAGGCGCAGAACAGATGACCTTTCAGACCTTCGCCAATCATGCGGCGGTAGCCGTCGAACAGGCGCGCCTTTCTGAGGAGACGCGCCAGCGCCTGAATGAACTGGAGGCCGTCAACAGGACTTCCACGGCGTTGCGCATGGCCCAGTCTCTGGCTGAGATGCTCCCCATCATCGTAGCCGAATCCGTAGCGGCAGTTGGCGCCAGCAGTGGGGCCCTCTGGATGTATGACGCCTCAGCGGACGAATTGCGCCAAGCCGTCACCTTCGGCCCGTCTTCGCTGCTCAGCACACAAGACCCACCCGCACTGAAACCGGGAGACGGGATCGTGGGGCGCGTGTTTGCCACCGGCGAAGCCACTCTCTCCCGCGAGTTTGCCAGCGACCCGCGCACACACGAACCGGTGCGGGCACAGATCCGCCCAGGCTGGGGCGGGGCCGGTGTCCCCATTCGCACGGCAGACCAGAATCAAATCGTCGGTGTGCTTCTGATTTCCGTCGAACTGCCACGGCAGCTAACTGCAACCGATGCCCGCCTGCTCTCGACGATAGCCGAGATCGCCGGCAATGCCATCCATCGCATGCGCGCACATGAACAGACGGTGCAAAGCCTCGGACGTCTGGCAGCCCTCTACTCGATTGACACGGCAATCAATGCCAGTCTTGATCTGCGTGTGACGCTGGGCGTGTTGCTGGACCAGATCATCAACCACCTCAAGGTGGACGCAGCCGACGTGCTGTTGTTCAAGTCGCAAACCCAGTCTTTGGAGTTTGCGGCCGGGCGCGGTTTTCACTCGCGGGTGTTCGAGCAGACCCGGTTGAGGTTAGGCGAGGGCCATGCCGGGCGAGCAGGACTCGAGCGACGTATCGCCAACGTGCCTGACCTCTGCAACGACGAGGGCACTCGAGCACGGGCCCAGTGGGTGGCCGGTGAGTCTTTCGTCGCTTTCTATGGGGTGCCATTGGTCGCGAAGGACCAACTCGTAGGTGTGCTGGAGGTATTTCACCGTGCGCCGCTCACACCCGACCCGGAGTGGCTGGAATTTCTGGAAGCATTCGCCGGGCAGGCTGCCATCGCGATTGACAATGTCACGCTTTTCGAAGAATTGCAGCGGTCCAATCACGAACTGGCGATGGCGTACGACGCTACTATCGAAGGTTGGTCACGTGCGCTCGACCTGCGCGACAAGGAGACTGAGGGCCACACACGGCGTGTGACCGAATTAACGCTGCGCCTGGCTCGGTCCATGGGCCTCGGCGACAAGGAATTTGTGCACATCCGCCGGGGGGCCCTGTTGCACGACATTGGCAAGATGGGTGTACCTGACTCGATCCTGCTCAAGCCCGGCCCGCTCACTGACAAGGAGTGGTTGCTCATGCGGAAGCATCCGACCTATGCCTACGAGATGCTCGCGCCGATTGGCTATCTTCGTTCGGCCCTGGATATTCCCTATTGCCACCACGAGAAGTGGGATGGAACCGGTTACCCGCGCGGCCTGCAGGGCGAAGAGATTCCATTGGCCGCCCGGATCTTTGCTGTCGTGGACGTGTGGGACGCCCTATGCTCGGATCGCCCGTACCGGCCGGCCTGGCCGAAAGTAAAGGTGCACGACTACATTCGATCACTGGCGGGATCGCACTTTGATCCAGAGGTGGTGGGGGTGTTTCTCAATGAGTCTCAACGACTGGATTGATTCCGTCGTGGTCGTCACGAGCCTGGTGACGTCAGCAACAGTGCTCGTTACCGCGGCGCGATATTACCGGCACAGCCAGCGCGGACGCACCGGTGTGGCCTGGCTCCTGATTCTGGCGGGCGTCGTCTGCATCGCCATCTCCGAGACCACCGAGGCCGCCAGCCTGGTGGCCGGCGGCCGCGAGATGCCGATCCCCGACCTATTCGACATCCTGGCAGAGATTGCCCTGGCCGCCGGGTTCATCCGGCTACTACACGTCGATCTGGCGGCAGAGCGTGCGCGGCAGACAGCGTTGGAGCAACGTGCCCAACAGTCTGAAAGTCTGGCCACCGCGGCGCTGCAACTAACCGCCAGCCTGGAATTGCCCGAGGTGCTGCATGGTGTGGCGCGGGAGACCCTCGCTCTGGTGGGCGCCGATGTGGTGGCGGTATACCGCGTGGACAGTGCCACCGCGGGAGTAGTCAGTCAGGTTACAATTGCCCGGCGCGGCGGCGATGATGCGGAGGTCGGTCCTCATGCACCTGGCCCCCTGAGCCTGACCGCCATCCGCACCAGGCGGCCCCAGATCGTCGAGACCGTACAGGACTATCCGGCCTTTCAGCCGCGCCCGCCGCGTGGCCTGGCCTCATTGGTCGCCTTTCCACTGTTGAGAAAGGGCGAGGCTGTCGGTACGCTGATTACCGGCTTTCGGCAGCCCCATCATTTCACCGAGGACGAGCTCCATCTGCTCGCGGCGTTTGCAGAACACGCCGCGTTGGCAATGTACAACGCCGAGCTCCATCGGCAAATAGAAGAGTTGTCCGTCACCGACCCTCTGACCGGGCTGGCAAATCGCCGTCGTTTTACCACGAAATTGGCTGCGGAACTCGTGCGTGCCCGGCGTTATGCGAAACCGCTCTCGCTGGCCATCCTTGACCTCGACAACTTCAAATCCCTGAACGATCGTTTCGGACATCCTGCGGGTGATGCAACCCTGTGCGCTGTGGCGCAGGTCATTCGGCAGTGCGTGCGCGAGGTTGACTTGCCAGCACGTTTGGGCGGCGAGGAGTTTGCGGTCATCCTGCCTGAGACCGACATGATGGAAGCTGTGGTCGTGGTGGAACGTTTGCGTGAACAGTTGGAGGCGACGCCCGTGATGCGGGAGGGGCAATGGCCCAAAGTAACCCTCAGCGCCGGTGTTGTTGGCCGAGCAGGAGAAGCGTTGCCGGCCGCGCCGGCCGATCTCTACCGTCTGGCCGACGAGGCGCTCTACTGTGCAAAGGCGTCAGGGCGCAATCGGGTCGTGAGTGCCCAGGAAGAGAGGATCTGCGCAAACTCGGCTAAGGGGTTCTCGGAATATTAGGGCAACCCTCATCAGGGCGAGGGCAATGATAACGGGATCGGCTGCCCGGGCGCTTCGTCTCGGGCCTGTCGATCGCGATCAGCCGCAGGCGCACCTCTTGTGCTGTCATATCTTGCCAGGTGCATCCTTCAAAACGTCCGACCGATAGCGCCGCAGATGATCCGGCTAGCGATAGAAGTACTTTTGCAGCGACGGTACAATGGTGGGTTCGCAGATCAGTTGGATCAGATCGTCCACGAGGCCGGGGCGCATGAAGTGACTATGTCCGACCGTGGAGATGCCACTCAACACCGTTTGCGCCAACCGGCGGTCCGTAGCAGACAAGCTGGTGGGCTGTGCCGCTCAGAAATGGCGGGTGAGTGGTTTGAAGAGAGCTTGTGTCCACGTTGGTCCTCTTCTCACGGCTGTTGTGATGTGATGCCACCATGGAGAGCATTCATGTCTGCAGTCCTGGAATCAAGTCTTACTCGTGCCGGAGTGGGAATGAGCCTTCAGTGCCTCGGCCAATTGGTCCGTTGCATCCAGGATGGTCCGCACATCCTCCGGTGCCATCCGCCCATAGAAAGCATAGCGCTTCCCCTGGCTGTAGACGCGCTGGACCTCGGGAATGGTGTGAACCCGCGCCCGGTAGGTGCGGTACGCCTCGATAGGGTTATTCCAATCCGGAAGCCATTTCTCCAGGAAGACACTGACGGAGGTCGGGTAGGCATCCATGATTGTCACGAGCTTGTGCTTGGGGGGATATCTCAAGCTGAAACCAACTGACCCCCAGTACAGAACAAACGGGCCTGACATCCACTTCTCGAGATAGGGTTGAAAGACCTCGTCGATGCCCTGTGGGAGTGACTTGAGGAAGGTCTCCAGCGAAACTCGCGGCGTTCCATCGTTTCGCTCTTCAACGGCAGTTACTTCGACCTCCGGCTTCTTCTCCTCGTAACGAATCCGAACAACTGCCCGGGTGACCTCGTGGGTTCTGGCGACAACAGAGGGTACGGCAAGGACCGGCCAGCGCCGGTTTGAGTCCAGGCGGTAGAATGCGATCTCGACAAGACCAAGCGTGAACTCCAGGTTCGGGGCGGTTCCCAGGATCTCGGAGAGCAGCACGACTTCTGGACGAATGCGATCGCCGACGATCAGGAGCAGGAAATTGCCTGTGGCGAGAGAGCGGCGAACACCCTGTTCGAACAAGATGCTGTCGAACTCTGCAGTTTCAGCACCCTGCGTCATGACCCGGTACAGGCTTGACCGCGGACCCGACTGCGACATTGCGGCTTCGATCTTCGCCTGGAACTCGGAATACTCCAGCCTGCTCAGGTCTTTGGCATAATCGAGGAGTTGAGCCAGCACCGTTCGGTGCGCCTCCGGATTCCGCCATAACTTGGTTTCAACGAGGCATAAGAGGCCGTCTGGCGTGGCATAGATGAGATCAATGGCGCCAGCCGTCACGGAGACCTCGCGGGCCAACGGGACGAGGCGGCTGAAGAGCGGATTGAACTCGGCGCTCGGGAGAAGCTCCGGATGCGCGAACAGGAGTTATTGAAGCCACTGCTCATCAAATTGACGCGCCTCCAGCCCAACCGGGTGAAGGGCGGAGCCTTCTCGCGGCTCCCTGCCAACAATCATGGGTTTTGCCGTACTCACAGGCGAGCTCCTTCTGCGTCTATCTGAGAAGTTGTTCCGCGATCCGCGGGTAATCGGAGTGGATGGGCGTCCGGCGCCTGGGGACGAGGCACCGATGGATGAAGGCTTGGATGGTCAGGCGGCGCTTCCCGAGGCGCCTGTTCGTTTATCGGCTCCCAAGCAAGTAAGACGGAATATTGTGCCAGCAGGCTTTGGAGCAGACTCTTGCGCAGGCACGGATTCTCGGTGAGGGCTTGCAGTAAGTCACCCTCTGGATCAATGGACTTTATGTGCGGGGAACTCTCGCTGACAGGCCCCTCCGTACGCGGTTGGTTCTGGCAAACGACGGCAAGCTAGAGTGTTCAGAGTACTTTCAATAAACTCCCTGATCGGATGCTCAATCAGACCCACGAGCCCATCAATGGCTTGCCAAGAGTTTGAAGATGTAATTTTACCGATTGTTTGTATACTGGTGTGGCGACCCATCAATCCAACAAACTCTCATGCCAGGTGAACGATATGGACGGCTTCATCGGACATGTATTTGCGAATGAGCGATTCCTCAAAGGTCGTAACAATCACCTGTTGAAAAGCGCCTTTCTGGTGCGCCTTTACGAGAAACCGAATCAGGGAGCGCCGGTTGATCGAATCGAGGTGCTCTAACGGTTCATCGATCAGAAGGAAATCTGTGTTGGAGAAATGGTGGGCAATGATGGTGTGAAGCATCACCATCAGAGCGGTCTTTTCCCCGCCACTCAGCTGGCTGAGATCGGCCTCACGTTCCTGGCCGTCACGCAGCACCGGCATGCCTGTTCGATCTAATTGAACGCCCCAATTCTCCGACCGCATAAAGTTGTTCCATACTTCCGCGACCTGTGCGTAGATCTTCTCCATGTTGGCGTTCTGTTGTGCCATCAACGTATCTTGAACGGCACGAATCGCCGCGCGAATAGAAAGAGAGCGCATCTCCAATTGGACAAGCCCGTAGCTCGCTTCTTCCGGTATCGTAAACCCTAAATCGTGGAGTCGACTTTGCGCGGTAAGGTACCTGGCCCGCTCCTGCTCAATTGCGGCAATCTCTGCTTCAAGGCTCTGAATCTCGTTTTGCATTGCTGCGCGGTGATCACGTGCCTCCAGTTCATGCATGCGTATCGCTTCTTGCAGGCCGGCGACAGCCGAATCTGGAGGTAAGGATTGGAGATGAGCGTGTGCGAGATAGTTGCGGAGGGGGCGAAGGCTCTCAACTTCAGATTCCACGCTCGAACGCCGGGCATTCAATTGGAGCAAGAGGGCTTCATATTCTCGCGCTTGCTGATCTATCTGATTTAATCTCCGGAAGAGGTCGCGATAGACAGTGGACCGCTCGGCACCTGTCATCGGCTTGCTACAAACCGGGCAGGGAATGGTCTCTTCTCCGGACTCATGTGCGTGAAGTAGATCAAGAAGTTGGTTGTAGGCCGTGTATTCTCCGCGAAGGTAGGCAATGTCCTGTTCGATCGTGTCCAGACGCGCCTGGATTTGGCCTAATTCCTGCTCTCTCTGCCGAAAGAGTTCCGGAATTGCCTGGTTGAATATAGTTGCGCTGTCAGGTTGTTTCTCTTGAAATACGCGAGTGACATCCCTTAGCAGGGGCGCGAGTCGAGATAGTCCCTCGTTCTCACGTTCATATTCCAGAACTCTGCTTTGGGTAGCACGCAATTCTGCTAACAGTCTGTTGCGACGCTCCTCCAGGCGCTGCATGTGGTCGACTAATTCCTGCTCTTTTGTGACCCCTAACTCCTCCAGAAAGTCGATCTGTCTTCGGGTTGCTTTAATGCGCGCGCCGATTTCTTTCTGAGCTTGTTCAAGAGCGACGGAGAAGCCGTTCAACTGAGTGAGGCCCAGGACTTGCTGGATTTGCGAATGAAGCGCATCTCCCGGAGGGTCGTTCAGGAACCGGAAGATGTCTCCCTCTGCCATGTAGACGATTCGTCTCAGGAAATCGACGGAGACGTTCAAGATCTCTTCCACTCGTTCTGTGATTTTCTTGTGCGTGGTCCGGAGAACCTTGCCGGAGGTGAGGTCAGTCAGGCGGGCGCTTTCAGCACGTTTTGCCGATTGGGAACGCTCGATGCTGTAAGTATGAGTATCGATAGAGAACTGCAGTCGAACTGTCGCCAGTTTCTCAGGGTCACGCAGTAGTTTGCCCCGAGCCTTCACTGTCGACGCTTCGCCCGTCAGGGCGTAGGCTATCGCCTCCAGAATTGAGGTCTTGCCTGTACCGTTCGCCCCCATGATGAAGGTAATCCCGGGCTGAAACTGGAATTCTCGTCTTGTGTAGGCACGCCAGTTCACCATCTCGATGCTTTCAATCATCCCTAAACCTCATTGAGCGAGCCGAGTCAATTGAGAGACGACCTTTTCAATGGGCGTTCCGATCATTACCGTTTCCAGGGCATTCAGGATCACCCGCGTCTCCTCCTCTGCCCGAAATCGTTGCGCGGCCTGCATACGCTCCTTCGAGCGATACGTACGTCCAATCTCCAGTTCAATCGCTTGTTCCAATGCCTGCGTGAACTGACGTCGGAGGTCTCGAGTTTGGGCCGACGCGCCACGAGCACCTGGATCTAACCTGGCGTCCCAGATCTTGACTTGGCGTTCCAGGATATCCTGAAGCACTTGAACGAGCGGTTTGGCTTGAGCAAGCAGGTCAGCGAGGCGGTGTGGGTTCTGGAGCAAGTACTGTATTCGGGCGATGGTAAGTGCCACTGCGTCAAGGTCGTCGGACGTCCATACCAGGATGAGCGCGACCGTGTTGGGGTTCGTCTGGAGAGTCTTTCTGAACTTCGATAGTTGCTGAATGTCAAGGGAAGGATTTCCGTCCGGCGTATCCAGTAACTCGAGACGAAGGTCGTATTCATCAATCTGTAGCAGAATGTCGGCCGCCGCATCACCAGCAAGCGTCTTATCCGCAAGGACGCGAATTCCTTCCGTCACCTGTGTCTCGACCAACTCTTCGAGGACGAGATGTAATAACCGTTCGGCATTGATACGTCGTACAGCCGCTTCGCCGGATGAGTACGTAAGCGACGCACTTATTTCGGAAATCAGCTTATCAATGGAGATAGGGCTTTCGTCCATCAAGCTACACCCCGCTGAGAGACTTTGATTTGAGCAGATTTGGTTATCAGACCATGCAGATCGAGCAGATTGGAAAAGATGAATTCCCCCTTGGTTGTTCCAACCAAGTTCGTTCGCTTGTAATGCTCCATCATGGCGAACTTCAAAAAACTCGTCATTTGCTCTGTACTGATTCGACAACTCCGGTGGATGAGATCAAGGTAATGAAGTCCTGACCAACCCTCGATGTATGGAAGTAGCTCGCAAAAATCAGGAGGCTTTGCGGATTTGAGCCAGCTGACAAACGAGAGGAGATCGTGATCATCCGTCAGGATATAGACGCGCACCCCGTCCTGTGCCAGTTGCAAGGCTCGTACGATCAACGAAAAGTCTTCGTGACTGAGCCCAGTGGAGTTGATGAGTCTACGAGGGGCATGAGGAAGATTTTTTAGAGTTTCGGTTTCCTCAGGATCGATATGGGCAAGACAGAGATGACCGTGCACGTGGTTTTGCAGGACCCGGCAATCGCGGTGTTGCAATTGCCTGCTGTTGAGGTAATCGCGGAGGCGTCCCGCCTGGGGCAAAAACTCTTTCGCCACACACTCCGTGCAGTGCAGGTGTCCATCGGCTGCAAACTGCTTGAGAACCGTGAACTGATTGGTGATCCAGTCGGCGATGGCGGCGATCAATTGATCCGGAGCCACCATCCGAGCGTGATGCTCGCAGAAGTACTCGTTGAGCATCACGATGAAGTTGTTGTCGAGGACCAGGCAGGCTTCAAGCGAGATGTTCCTCATCGTTTGCAATCCGCGTTTCTCTGGTGCGATGGCTTCTGCCAAACCCGCTTCCTTGTTCGAAATCTCCCAGCCATCGATCTGTCCTCCGCCCGACCTCCTACCGGCGCAATATGGCTGTTGGCCCACGCATCGTCCAGCACCACGTTCTCTGCGGCAATCCGCCGAAATTTCTCATGCCGCAGGTTCGCTCGGAGAGGGGAGCAATTCGGGTTTGCTGAAACGACGGGCAGTTTCGTCGATTGGCTCCAGTTCTTCGATCGGGTCCGCGCCGATCTCGAATTCGTGCATGCGCCGCGCGCTGGTCAGCAGATAGCGCTCCATACTCCCGACCGCGTCGTTATACGCCCCTACACTACTATCCAGTGACTTCCCAACTCTCGCAATGTGCCCTGCCAGCGTGTTAATCCGCTTATAGATCTCTTCTCCCAACTCCTTGATCTTCTGTGCGTTTTCGGCAAGCCGGATCTCTCTCCACCCAAGGGCGACGGCTTTGAGCAGCGCGACCAGTGTTGTCGGCGTTGCCAAGATGATCCCTTTGCGAAAGGCGTGTTCAAGAAGCTCCGAATCGTGCTCCAGCGCTGCGTAATAGAAGACCTCACCTGGAATGAACAGCACGGTGAAGTCATGAACTCCATCCACGTGCTTGTGGTAGTCCTTCTTTCCGAGCGCCTCGATGTGACCCCGAACCTGTTTGGCGTGCGTCTTGAGCTTCTCAATGCGTGTGCCCTCTTCGGGCGCTTCCAATGCCTCCAGATAGGCGTCGAGTGGAACCTTGGAATCGATGATAATGTGTCGATTGTTGGGGAGATAAACCTCCATGTCTGGTCTCAGATTTTTGTTGTCATCGCCTCGATGCGTCTGCTGCTGTACAAAATCGCAGTGTTCACTCAGACCGGCCAACTCGACGACGCGCTGGAGCTGAAGTTCGCCCCACCGTCCACGTACTTGTGGTTGCCGGAGTGCCTTTGCGAGCCTGGCGGTTTCAGCCTGGAGGCGCTCCTGATCTGCACTCATACGTTGAAGCTGCGCCTCAATACTGCCGTACGCGTTTTGTCGGGCGCTTTCGATAGTATCAAGTGTCTGCTTGTGCTGTTCGAGTGCGTTTCTGAGTGGCTCGACCAGGGCGCCGACCTCCTGTTTATGGAGGTCCAGGTTGCCCTTGGCGACTTGCTGGTGGCTTTCGAGCTTTTCTCGGGCCAACTTGAGAAACTCATCGGTGTTACGTTGAAGCGCGGCGCTACTCAGGCTGTCGAACGTGTCCTGCAGTCGCCGTTCTAGATCCTTCAATTCGCCGATCTTCTCTTCGCTGGCCTTGCGTTCACTCTCCAATGTCGCTTCAGCGCGGGCAGCGCGGTCCGTAAGGTCCTGAATCCGGTCCGCTTCTTGCTGACTCTTGGCTCTCAGCTCCTCGATCATCTTATCGGCCTGTTCGCTGCGGATGAGAAGCTCCTGGTTCTTCTGTTTCAGATCCTGGGTCGCCTGCGCTGTACGGCCACTGCGCAGAAGCCAGGCAATTGCAGCGGATAACAGCGCGGTCAGAACGACAAGTACAACCACAATTGGAACGGCTAGAGAAGTGGTGCCCATTGGAGTTCTCCTTGTGGCGATGATTCGCTTCCAGCTATTACACTTACAACTGAAGCGACTGGACAGAAAAAGTGTCAGTGAGTCTAAAGCAATTTCATCTACTTCCCTGGCGCTTTGCCCTCTTTGCGCTTTCCACCTCGTTTTCTCTTCTTCCCCGCTCATGCAGTCCCGCCCGCACTTCCTCCTCGGACCGATCATGGTTCAGCGCCAACAGCCACCCGAGCACCTCGCACTGCCCGGCCTCGCTGATGGTGAAGCGCAGGCCCTGCGGGGTCTCGCGGAAGCCGTGGGCGAGGGCGAGGTCGCCCGGGTAGTAGGCGGTAGCGACGGCGTGGTCGATGGCCTGGACGAGCATCTCGACCGCCGGCGCACTTGGTGGCCGAGTTGGTCGGTGACCTCCTGCTGTTCGTTGGCGCTCTCTGCCAGCAGGATCTCGATCGTCTCGTCCTTGGGGACGCCGAAGAAATGCGGGGCGCTCAGGAGGCTGCGGAAGGCCCGCAGGGTGAGGGTTCCTCCCGCCACAGCCCCGCGTACCAGGAAGATGTACCCGATCGTTCCACCTTTGGAGGCGTTTACCAGCATCCAGCGCTCGCCGTTGGTGACCAGTCCAAGGCGCACCTCTGTCGCGCGCCGGCGGGCCGTCATCCGTGTGGCCGGCGAGGCGACCCAGTGGTTATCGGCGAGGGGCTCCTCGAGGTCCTGAGCGGCGGCGACAAGGACCTGCACCAGCAGGCGCACTCCTTCCTCGGTCATCCCGCCAGTTGGGGATGACGTAGGCTGCGCGATGACGAAGTTTGGGCGAAGGGTTTCCCCCTGCTCGCTCGGCCACCAAGATGCCCTCTGAGGCGGCATCGGTGGCCAACGGGATGCGCACCGGACTGGCCTGCGGTCTAGCCTGGAAGGTGGCCTTGATCCACTCGCGCTCGTCGTCGTCCATCCCCCCGTAAAGAAGCATCAGTCGTTCGTCCTGGGCGAAGCCCTGAGCCGTCTCATGAATCTATCTTGGAGCGCGGCTGATAGGCATCAGGAAGGCCAGCGTGGTGGCTCTCGGTCGCCTGGGGGAAGCAGCCACGCTGGCACACGCCGCCCGGCCCGGGCGGCGTGGCGTTCGGAGCGCGAGTGCCGACGCTGAGCCGGTTCCCGCCCGGGTTGAGCTGGGCGGGGATAGGATGGGCGGTAAGACGGCAAAGGCCGATGAGGTGCGCGTGGGCCGGGGAGCGCTCTGCAAGGGTGGCGTGGTGCCACCTGGCAAGGAAACCTTGAGGGGTCACGGTGAATGGCATAGTTGACGTTGACCCGTGGGCAGCGCATGCGTACGGTGAGCGCAACAAGGCGCACGCCGCGCCGGCAGAGGACCGATGGACGCCGCGCGCTGCCTGGACAGACAGGCGTGCGGCGTCACGTTTCTGGCTCTATAATACTAATGTTTTATTCGAAAGGCAAGCGGCTTTCCAATCAAACGCTGCGGGAAGTTGCTCGTTCGCGTGCGAACGTTCGTTACTTGAAGGCCGGTCATTGCAGAACATATGTTGCACACTGAGTGCAGGCGACGATGAGTATTGAGGGCCGGATCCGCATCCGTCGTCGACGCGAGGCACGGGCTGATGAGAGAACCTCCGCCTTGCGGGTGGAGTGCGTGCTTCAGGCCACACTGCGAAGTCGCTCCGCAGGATCTCCTGGTCGGCACGACGCCAGTGGGCGTGGCCTTCGCGCCGATGGGTGGCACCGAGGATCGCATCGGGGGCGCTGAACAGGGCCAATGTCCGACCACCGCCGCCGCCTGACAGAGTGGTCGGGGGTGACCAGGCCGGCGAACGCTGCCTCGGGCAGGTC
>DOUV01000815.1 GCA_003520455.1 Chloroflexota bacterium
TCCCTCCCAGACTTCGGAAGTCTAAGTCCTTGACCGGCGCTCTAGGCATTCGGAAACGAAGAGGACACATGATCATCGGCACACCGGAAACCGTCGCCGGAAACAAAGCTCAATTTTCGCATGGTGGGGATGGAAGTTACTTTGTCCGAACGTTATTGGATCAAATCCCGGGGAGCAGTTTCAAATATGTGCGCGACCTGCACCTGTACCCTGGTTCCAGCGTCGGCGATCATCTGCACTCCGGAGATGACGAGATCTTTTTCATCATCTCAGGAACGGGGATCATGACCGTTGATGGCGAGGCGCGTCCGGTCGGGCCGGGAACAGCTGTCCTTACCAAGTCGGGGAGCCGGCACGGCCTGCGGAATACGGGAACGGACGATTTGCGCGTTTTCGTCTGCTGCGCTCACGCCCTTTCCCCCGCCTGAGCCATGTTGTTGCGCCGCGGATGACAGGCAGCTCTGACTCGAAGTCTTTGTTCGTTCTAGATCCTGATCTTGAGAGGGGGTCTGATGACCAGTGATGTTCGATTGGCAGTGGTGGGGGAGGTAGGTGGACGGTTCTCGCATACCTGCGACGACCGTGACATTGCTTACTTTGTCGAGAAATGTGCGCGCGCCGGGATTCAGCGCATCATTCACTCGTATTATCATTACCCTTCACCCAAGTATCCCAGTTACCTCACGCACGGCAACCAGTTAATGCAGGTTGAGCCCTTCGCCTATGGTGCGGAGAGTCCTCTCGCCCGCCTGGTGCGCAGGGCCCACGACGCCGGGATCGAGGTGATTTCGTTTGTCAACGTCGCGACCGGCGGGCAGTGGATCCGCGCCGACTATTTGGCCTCCGGCGAAGTCTGGCCGTATGTGCGCCTCATCGGCGGAGGGCGGGAACTGGATAAATACTGGGCACGCACTCGCGACGGCCGATCCTGGCTTGACCACGGGCCGCGCAGCCCGCTCGGTGCAGTCGGGTACGTTTCGCTCGCCTATCCAGAAGTGCGCGAGCGGGAACGGAACCTTTACCTCGAATTTGTGGATCAGTATAGGGTGGACGGCGTGCAGCTCGAGTTCATGATCAGCCGGCCGCCGCGCTATGCGTCTCCCAGCGCGCATCGCAACCTTCCCTGCTGCGACGAGGAAGGCTATTGGGCCTATGGCTATGAGGAGCCGGCTATCGAAGAGTATCGCCAGAAGTACGGCGTCGATCCTTGCACACTCCCCAATTCGGAACCAAGCTGGGTCCAGTTCCGGGCCGATTATGCGACTCAACACCTGCGCGAGCTGCGGCAGGCCTTACAGCAGCAGGGAAAGCATGTCGATGTATCCGTTTTTGCCTTTAGCGGCACCTTCTCCAGTTCCGCCGATGGGTTGGCCGTCGGATCGGACTGGGAAACCTGGCTGCGCGAAGGTCTGATTGATACGATCTACAGCCGCATCCCCGGGGACCGGCCTCCGTTGCGGGAGCGCTTTACTGAAGTGCGGGTCGAAGGAATGCAGCGCGAATATCTCGAGCTTAAAAAGGCAGTGGCCGGGCGCGCCGCGCTCTTCCCGGTAATCGAGCTGCCGACCTATCCTCTCTCGGCTCCCGGACAGGGGACGCCGGAGGAGGCGAATGCCGGTGCCGAGCGCTTGGGCCATGCGCTCCTGGCGGCGGGCGCCGATCGCCTTGGGTTCTGGTGGTTCGACACGATCGAGGCCCTGGACCTATGGCCGACGGTCGCAATGTTACGGGCGGCCCTCGAAAAAGGGGCTCAAGCCAATCCATGATCGATTTGAGGTGAACCTGATGAAGTTCGAGACGGAAGCGATTCCGAATACGATGCCCTTTGGTCATGCCGCCAATGCGGTCGCGTTGCCAGGGGGAGAGATCTTTGTTACCTGGTACAACGGCAGCTATGAGGGCGGGGAGGACCAGCGGATTGCCGGCGCAGTGCGGACAGCGAATGGACATTGGCAGCCGACCCATGTTGTCGTCAATCGCTTCGAATATGAGGGAGACACCTGGATTCCCGAGATCGGCGTGCCGCTGCCTGCCCCGCACGGCGGGCTGCGCCTCTTGTTCTGGGCGTGTCCTCTATCCACCTTTCGTCTAGCCAAGAATCCAGGCTCAGTCCAATTGGGTGGCGGATGGGGTGGCGGTTCCTGGTTTCCCATCCCGACGATCACCTATGAGGGTCTGACGTGGACGCGTACGATACCGGATTCGAGGGTCTTTGTGTCCGAGCTCGGCCCCGACTTTGTCGCCGGGCGCCCCGAGTTGTTCACCCACGAACGCGGCCTCGTCGTCATGGGGGCAGCGCGCCGCCTACAGAGCGGGCGATGGGCCGTCCCCTATCATACAGAGCGCAAAGATTGCTGGTTCCATTCTCGCATGTTTGTCTCCGACCCTGAACAGAAGCAATGGGAGACGCGGGGCGACATTTTTGCTCCACCCGGTTGCCTCGAGCCCGTCATCGTTCAGCTTCCCTCGCGGGAGGTCCTCTGTTTTATGCGGCGCGGCGGCTTCGACGGGCACATCTTTCGCGCCATGTCGGAGGACGAATGCCGGACCTTCTCCGAGCCAGTGCAGACCAACCTCCGAAACCCGTATGCCGGCGTGGATCTGGGGTGGAGTGAAACCACGGAGTGCCTGCTCGTCGTCTACAACGATAGCTACCGGATGCGAACCCCTCTGACGGTCGGTATCTCCACCGACCGAGGTAAAACCTTCCGCATGCGCGATGTAGAAAGCACGCCCGGGTTCTTCGCATATCCCAAACTCCTGCAAGACCGCCTCGGGCTGTGGCATCTCTTCTACACTCATAACCACAGTCATATCCAGCACGCCACCTTTGACGAGGCCTGGTTGAAAGATGGTCGCCAGGCGTTGGGGTGAGAGATGGATGATCTCCTGGTTAAATTGGCTGCCTTCGACACACCGACCATCTGTAACTGTATCGAACTCTTTGAAGTTCGTCCGCGGAATGTGGGGTATATGGATGCAAGAATCAAGGCTTGCTTCCCGGAGATGCCTCCGATGGTTGGCTATGCCGCGACGGCCACCATGCGGTGCTCCGTGCCTCCGCGTCACGGCGATGTCTATGCGAGCACGGTCTCGCAGGTCGAACGCTTTGGCGAACTATCTGGCTCACCGGTTTTGGTCTTTCAGGATTTGGACGATCCGCCGCAGGCGGCCGTGTTCGGTGAGATCATGTGTACGACGTATCAAGCCTTTGGTGCGATCGGGTTGATTACCAACGGCGGAGGCCGGGACCTGGCGCAGGTTCGTGCTCTGAACTTTCCGGTCTTTACCAGCAGGAGCATTTGCTCCCACGCCTACAGTACCGTGCTGCACATCCATACGCCCGTGCACGTCGGCGGGATGGTCATTTATCCCGACGATTTGATGCATGGCGACTGCAATGGCGTGACGACGATCCCGCACGAAATTGTCGTTGAGCTGGCCGACGTCGGCGCGGAGTACGTGGCAGCGGAGGCGATCATCCTAAACGCTCTGCGCGAAGGGACTGCTACGGTCCAAAGACTCAGGGAGGCCCGCGCGGCTGCCGATGCCAAAATGACCGAACTGAGAGACCGGGTCTCGCGGCGAAGACGCTCCGGAGGCTGACTGGCCTCTGGCGGGGCCCGTCAAGAAGAGATGATCAAAACGATCCGGCTCATCCCTAAACTCTTTGTAGGCCGGTTGACAACTCCATGTCCGAGCGACCTGCTCCGGCTATGGATCTTCGGTATCGTCCCTCATCTTCCTTGATGAGGGACTCTGACCCAGACGCTCTCCCTATTCCGGGAGTCAAGTTCGAACGAGAGAGAAGTTATGATCAACTCCGTCCTGAAGGCGATTGATATCATGGGCTTGTTCAGCACGTCTGAGCCCCGTCTGACCCTGGCCGAAATCAGTAGACGGCTTGACCTGCCGAGGAGCACGGTTCACCACCTCCTGCGCACCCTGCTCTCGCGTGGCTTCGTAGAGAAGGTCGATGACGACCGCTATGCGCTCGGTACGGCCATTGTGGCTCTCACTCAAGCAGTACGAGTCAACGTCGAACTCCGCGATCGAGCCGCGCCTCTCTTGCGCGAACTTGCCGATACCTGCCGGGAATCGATCTACTTGACGACTCTCGACGGTGACTACTGCCTCTATATCTATGCTGTCGAGTCACGCCACCGGCTACTGGCCCGAACCGCGGTCGGCGAACGTGCTCCCCTGCACTGTACATCGGTTGGAAAAGCGATGCTTGCCTTTTTGTCGAAAGAAGAAGTGCAGCGCATCGTGCATCACGTCGGACTGCCGGCCTTTACCAGCGCGACGATGACAACCCCGGAAGCGCTGCAGCACGAACTGCAGCAGATTAAGGCAGCCGGCTATGCTCTCGACCGGGGAGAACATGAGGCAGGCATATATTGTGTTGGCGCCCCCATCTTCAATGAGCGCGCGCGCGTCATCGGCGCGTGCAGCATCTCGGGGCCGGATCCAGAGATTATACGAAGGAGGCTCACGGAATTGGCGCGCCTCGTCACGCACACGGCGGCTGAAATATCGCGGCGCATGGGCTATGTGCCCGCGAATCCATCGTTGATCACTCCGCCAGCATGGCTACTTGTACAAGGATCAGACACATGAATGCATGGTCTGGCTTACGCGGCCTTGTTTGTCCTATGGTCACGCCCTTTAATGCGAAGGGGCACGTCGACTCCGCAATCACCCAGCAATTAGTGGACTTCCTCCTCTCGCACGGGGTCCATGCCATCTTCGCTGGCGGCACAACCGGCGAAGGCATGCTGCTCAGGTTAGAAGAACGGCGGGCTCTGTGCGAGATGGTCGTCGAACACGTTGCCGGGAGAGCTCCGGTTATCGTGCACACTGGCTGCATCACCACGGCAGATACGATCGACCTCACCCGCCATGCTCAAGCAGTGGGCGCGACGGCCGCCTCCATCATCGTGCCCTATTTCTACACGCTGGACGATCAATCCCTGTTCACTCATTTCGTCTCCGTTGCGCAGGCCGTCTCAGCCTATCCTCTCTTTCTGTACACCTTTACAAGCAACGCCAAGAACGGGATCTCTCCAGCCCTGTTAGAGCGACTGCGGTCTGCTGCGCCGAACATCGTCGGCATCAAATCCAGCAACCCGGACCTGCTGGAGTTCCAGCAGTATATCGAAGTAGGGGGAGAAGGGTTTACCGCGCTCTGCGGTGTCGATGCTCTCATGCTTCCTGCTCTGGCTTTGGGGGCCCATGGGCAGGTATCGGGCAACAGCAATGCGTTCCCAGAACCTTTTCGGGCGTTGTACGACGCAGTGACCGCTGGCGATCTAGACCAGGCGCGTTCGAAGCAGCAGCTCATCCGTCGCATCTGTCAGGTTCTTAAGGACGGTCTCCATCCCGCTTATTTCAAAGCGGTCCTCACGCTGCGGGGCATACCGGCGGGGTGCGTGCGGTCGCCAATGCGTGAACTGACGGTGGGAGAGCGGCGCGAACTGGAACGCGGAATCCGTGAACTTGACCTTCTCTAGCGTGAGGACCTCATGGAGATGATTTATCTGGATACGTCCGGCTCGGCGTATGAAATCGGGGTTCAGCATGGCCGTACTTGTCCCGAAGCGATCTGGTTTGCATATCAGGCCTTTGGCCAGAGATCGGCACCCTCTGTGGCACCGTCACAGATCGACGCCGGCGTCCGCAGCGTGGAAGAGCGACTCCAAAGATTCTTCCCGGGTAGTGTCACCCAGTTTTCGCAAACGTGAGCTCTAGTCGTGGTATCTCCAAGGTCATGAGGCGAGGCAATGGGCAGGATAGCCGAAGTCAAAGACGAGATTCACCGCATCTGGCGGAGCCGCTTTCAAACAGAATTGGACAACGCGCTGGAAGCGGAGCCGCGGCGGAGTGCGGTGGTGGGGATCAAAGCCACGCTGGAAAGCGCGTTGCGGGCCGAACTGGATCGCTCTCTCGGCTGTGGGCGCTCTGCGCGGCAGCCGAGTGGGAAGCAGCCGCCGGAATATCAGCGCTCGGGGTCCTATCGGCGGC
>DOUV01000425.1 GCA_003520455.1 Chloroflexota bacterium
CGGGCTGGCCGGTCCCGGCGTCCGCCCGCCAGACCCGCCGAAGCTCCCGCCACTCCGAATATCGGGAGCATCGTACTCGCGCTGCCTGAAACCGCCGCCGATGCTGCCGCCACTCCGGATGTTGGGATTATCGTAGGTCCCCGGCGGAGGATAGGAGCCACCTCTGGTTTGGCCGGCCAGAAAGCGTGAGATCAACATGAAAAAGAGGATCGCGCCGAAGAAGAGCGCGAACGTGAAGCAGAGGAAAATCAGATCTTTCACAACTCCTCCTTGACTGCTGCATGGCTAGCGCACCACAAAATCCTTGGTGACGGCTGGGTTGCCGTTGACGAAGATTGTAACGGTGTAATTCCCCGGCTCAAATGATCCGCGCTCGCTCTGGATGTGAAATTCGAGCCAGGTGTTGGTGTAGTCACGATCGGCGGTGATGGTTGGTGTATCTTCGAAGGGCTGACCATTGCGAGACCAGCGGGCAAAGACGCTCGTACCGGCGTCAAGCCGCTGGATCTGGGCAACAACGTAGATAATCGGGGCGTTCTGGTTGAAGGTATCAGTCGTGTCCTGGGGCCGGTTACTCTGGCCGACGCTCCGGGCCATAACAACCTCACCGATGTCAGCAGCACTCCCACCACTGGGCGCCGCGGCGGGTGGTTGCGCGGGCTGATTGCGGCGGGGATTTCCGAAGGAGCCGCAGACCCCGCAGGCGAGCGAGAAAAGCACGAGCAATGACACAACGCCGAGAGCAAGCGCTTGACGACGGGATGACAGAGTCATAATGCCTCCTGGTACATGCGAGAGTCGTGGCTCATGAGAGACGCACCCCACTGGCCGGGTGGACGACCCTGTTTTGTCGCATGTTCAAGCCGCCGGAGTGGTTGATCGAAGCGATGTGGCGTCTCGTGTGGACGACGAGAGGGTCGTCTGGTCCTCTTGGATAGGCTAAAAGCAAGAAAGGTACCAGCCCGATTCGATGCTCAATTCGTCAAAGGGCGAAGCTCCGAGTATAATCGCGGTCCGATGAGAGAAGTTACGCGCTTCTGTTCCCGCCGGCCCTTTCGGCACCGATTCCTCGCAGCGTTGGCGGTCGCGCTCGTGGTCTTGATTGGCTGCCGACCGCGCGGAGAGCGGGTAGTCACAGCGCCGACGCCGACCCCCGGTGCCAGCGCCACCGTCGAGAGTACCATCAATCCTGCCGAGCCAACGCCAACACCCAGCCACTTTGAGCTGGTCGTATGGGCCCCAGTCGCTCTCAGCCCTCAGAGCCGTGAGGGTGGCGCTGATCTGCTCACTCGTCAGGTTGAGGCGTTCGAAGCGGCCAACCCGACGATCTCGATTCGGTACGAGCCCAAAGCGCAACGCGGAACATCCAGCCTGCTCCAGTTTCTGCGCACCACGAGCACAGTCGCCCCTCGGGTTTTGCCGGATCTGGTCATTCTGCCGAGCGGAGATTTTAACGATGCGGCACGAGCCGGGTTGCTCTACCCTCTCGATAGTCTCGTTGCGGACAACCTCGTCCAGGCGTTGTACCCTTTTGCTCGACGTGATGGCCGCTTCGGCGACTCGCTGCTGGCCCTACCGCTGGTGGTGACGGTCGAGCATCTGGTCTATCGACCGCAAGGAGCGCGGCGCCCACCAACGACGTGGGAGGAGTTCCTGGGCGGTCAACAGCGGCTCCTCTTCGCGGCGGGTGGCCGCTCCGACGGAGTCAACGATCCCTTTTTACTCCAGTTGCTCAATGTCAGGGATGAACCGTTCCTGGGTGGGGAGGTTCCAGACATGGAGGCCCTGGAGCGTGTGCTCGAGTTGTATCAGGCGGGGCGAAGTCACGGGTTGATCCCGGCCGAGGTCACAACGTTGAGTGAGTCTGAGGATCTCTGGTCGCGGTTCCTGACCGGTGAGGCTGAGCTCCTCGAGACCGACGCGCGGACCTTCCTGATCGAGCAGAGCCGGGTCACCGGGTTGGCCTACGCACCGGTGCCTACCAACAACGGGCTCCCCACGACGGTGGCCGAGGGCCACCTGGTGGCAATCACCACGGTCGACCCGGCCCGCCAGCGGGCCGCGGCCGCCTATATCGCCTGGCTCCTGGCGCCTGAGCAAGTGGGGCCCTATGCCAGCACGACTCGCTGGTTCCCGACCCGGCCCGATGCCTTAGAGAGTGCCATCGCCGATGCCGGCTATCGCGAGTTCGCCAACTCTCTTCTGACGCGGGCCTGGCTGCGTCCCAGCGGCTCGCAGTGGACCGCCGTCTCCAGGGCGATGCAAGAGCAAGTTGTCGCTGTTCTAAACGACCAGCGCACCCCTGCCGAGGCCGTTCAGGTTTTGCAGGAGAGCCTCCGCCCGTAATCCTGTTGCAGGGTTCGCGGGTTGCAGGGTCAAGGTGAGCCGCTCGGAGACCAGCGGTTCGGCCTTCAACCATTTCCTACCCCCATCGAGAATAGACCCATGTACGAAACTGCGCTCCCGGAGGCGACCCGCCGGCGGGTCGCCGACCTCAACCCGGCAGGAGTGGTCGTTGGGATTCCAAGCTACCGCAATCCGAAGACCATCGCGGCGATTGTGGGAGCAGTGGGCCAGGCACTCCACCAACGCTTCGCCGGTTTGGACCCGGTCATTGTCAATGTCGATGGCCACTCGTTCGATGAGACCTTGAGCATTGCGACGAAGACGCGCACGCCGCCCTCGGTGCGCCGTGTCGCGACCCGGTATCTCGGCTTGCCCGGCAAGGGAAGTGCGCTGCGGGCGATCTTCGAGATCGCCACGCAGTTGCAGGCGCGGGCGCTGTTGCTTGTCGAAGCGGATGTGGTGTCGTTCCGTCCCTGGTGGATCGAGCGGCTCCTGGCGCCGATCCTGGCGCGCCAGGCCGACGTGCTCTTGCCCGCCTACGTCTATCAGCAGCCGATCCCGTTTGTGAGTGATGTGCTGGTGCGTCCCGTGATTGCCGGGCTCTTCGGGATCGAACTGTCGGTCCCGACGCCCGGCGAGATCGCAATGGCCGGAAGCATCGCAGCCTACTTCGCCGATCGTGACGTGTGGGAGACGGATGTCGCCCGCAACGGGGTGGACATCTGGATGATCGTCGAGGCATTGGCTGGGGACGCGCGGGTCGCCCGGATTCCGCTCGAGCTTAAGCGGCATCGCAGCCCGCGGTCAGATGACCTCCGAGAGGCGAAATTTCTCCAGGAGGTCGGCACTCTGTTCCGGCTGGTCTACTTGCAGCGCCGTATCTGGCAGCAGGCGATCTCGTTGCAACCGGTCCCCCTTCTGCCGCCTGAGCCCATGCGGTCCCCTGCAGTCGAGGCCTATCCACGCGAGTGGCCATCGGCCGCCGCAATCTGGGAGCAGGCGCGAGCCTTGTTCAGGCCGCTTGTGCACCACCAGTGGGAGCAAGCCCTGCTGCCGCCCCACCTCGATGCCGTCGAGCAGATCCTCGCGAGTTCCCACCCGCGGCCGGGTGTCTTTTCGGACGGTCTGTGGGCGCGCGTTGTCTACGACTTCATCACAGCCTACAACAAGGGGGAGGGCGATCCCGACAAAGTCGTGCTCGCCCTCTACCCGCTTTTTCTGGCGCGGCAGGCCACGCTCATCGCGGAGGCGTCGACCCAGACAGAATACGAAGCCGCTATCCACAAACAGGCCCACGCGTTTGTGGAGAAGCTCAGCTACTTTGTTCAGCGCTGGGAGCGGTACATCTCGCCCGAGCAAGTGGCGCTCTGGCGCGAACTCGGCCTCCTCGACAGCAGCGATGGCCTTTGAGCAGATGCCTGGCGTCCCGCGGTTGTGTGGACAAAAGGTGGTGTCGTTCAGTTGACAGAACGCACGTGGGCGGGTCAGATTGCTCGCCACCGGACGGCCCGAGCTCGGCGTCATCAGCCGCCAGCGCATTCGGGGATTGGAGTCCGGTCATTGAGTCGCATCGGCGTCAGGGAATATCGCAGACCTCGGCGAACTCGCTGGCGATCACCATGATGTCCGCGACTGTCACGCCGGCACCGTCGTGGGCAAAATCGTACTCGGGCTTCTGGTGGAGCCAGAACGAGGCGATGAGCTGGACGTCATCGGCGTTCACCTCGCCATCAGCAGTGAGATCACCCGGCGGGCAGTTCTGCGGGGTGGCCGTTGGGGTTGGCACCTCAGCCGCCTGGTCGTAGACGAAGACATCTTGCAAGGCGTTGGTGTCATTCGCCACCAGGTTGCCGGCGAACGAATAGAAGGTCACCCAACGGCCGCCGGCTGAAAGGCTCGTGGGGCGCGCAAGCTCGGGTTGGCCGCTCCCGTTGTCGCCCTGCGTCCCATCACTGGCCACGCTCACGCGCTTCGTTACCCCCGTCTGCCGGTTGCGGACGAAGACGTCCGTACAGTTGTAGGTTCGTCCGTTCGGGGCAAAGTAGCATTCGTTGGTATCGCCTGCCACCAGATTGGTGGCGTCAGACGAGAAGACCAGCCACCGTCCGTCCCCGGAGAGGCTGGGTCCGGCACTGCGAGCATTCGCCTGCCCGCTGTCACTGGTCAGGCTCGCCCGCTCGATTGTACCTGTCTCCAGATCAACCACGAAGACGTCCGCCGCCCGATTCGTATCATCTGCCACCAGGTTGCTGGCTTCGGACGCAAAGGCGACCCAGCGGCCGTCCGCCGAGAGGCTGGGAGTATCGCTTGCGGCGTTGCCGGACGTGCCATCATTGGCCAGACTCACCGACCTTGTTGTACGTGTCAGGCGATCGTGCACGAACACGTCCGTCACGGCGTTCGAGTCGCGGGGGTCCAGGCCGGTGGCGTAGGAGTAGAATGCCACCCAGCGCCCGTCCCCGGAGATGCTGGCATCGAAGCTGTCCCCATGGACCTGGGCCTCGCTGCTGACGACGCTCACCCGCTCCGTGGTGCCTGTCTGCCGATCGTGGACAAAGATATCGCGGGCACCATTGGTGTCACCCACGACCAGGTTCGTGGCGATAGACTCGAACGCCACGTAGTGCCCATCCGCAGAGATCCTGGGGGCGGCGCCCCCGGCGTCAGCTTCGGTCCCATCGCTGGCGACACTTACCCGCTCGGTGGTGCCTGTGTGGCGGTCATACACAAACACGTCGCGGGTTCCATTGGTATCGCCACCAACCAGGTTGCTTGCGAAGGACTCAAACGCCACCCAGCGCCCATCTGCCGAGAGGCTGGGGGCGGCGCTCTCCCCATTTGCCTGCGTCCCATCGCTGGCGACGCTCACCCGCTCCGTGGTCCCGCTCTCTTGATCGTGGATGAAGATATCTCGGACACCGTTCGTGTCGCCGGCGACCAGGTTGGCAGCGGTGGACTCGAAGGCTACGCAGCGCCCGTCGGCGGAAATAGAGGGGGCCTCTGAGGCTCCGTCCCCGTAGGTGCCGTCAGCGGCGACCGAGACAATACTCGTGGTGCCGGTGCCTTGGGCCGTCGGAGGGACCCTGTTCGGCGACAGAAACAGAGCCAGGAATGCGATCCCGCATAGCACAGCGGAGAGAGTAACGGCGCCAGCTTTCATGGCCGCCGCGCTCCTTTTCAACAGGGACACGCGATGTGCCAACCCTGGCGGCGGGGACACAACGCCCGTCGGCCGATTGCAGGCCGAGAGAAGGACAGCGGGGCCGCCGGGCACGCCCGGGGCGTCGAAGGGCCCGCGCGAGTAATGACATAGCGTCGAGACCTGGTGGCCGCACCTGGTGCGGCCAGGCGTGCCGCACGACTCGACCGAAGTGGCAGCCTCGCCGGAGAAAAGCATCGCGGAAAGGCTCAAATTGGAATACGGTGCGCTGGGAGGGAGGGCAATGCCCTCGCCTCCCCCATACCCACGATCCCAACAAGAGCGTTCGCGGAAAAACGAGAGACCTCCTGAACCGGCTTGTTCCCAGAGTGAACCAGGCCGCGCTCAGAAGGTCTCCCCATATTCGAAAAACCCCAAAATTCAGGATGACTTCTGTTTGGTTTCGGCGAGGAGCGCGCTTAACTCTCGCTTTTGGCCGTGCTCGTGGCTTCGCTCTTGGTTTCGGCTTTGGCTCCACCCGTGGACTCACTCTTCGCCTCGGTCTTGGGCGTGGCCTTCGCGCCGTTGCCGCTGGCGCCGCTGCCGTTGCGGCTGTCGGTGATGTACCACCCCGAGCCCTTGAAGACGATCCCCGGGGGGGTGAATACGCGCCTGACACCAGCATGACCCTCAGGGCACGTCTCGAGCGGTTTGTCTTTGAAACTTTGCTGCCGCTCAAAGCGTTCACCGCAGGTCGGACATTCATAGACGTAGGTGGGCATGCTCTCGTCCTCCTTCCACGGCGGTACTCTCGACACACTCTCGCCGCCGAGCCTTATGAATACAAACTTCTCCGCAGGGCCAGCCCCGTGGAGAAATACCCTGAGATTATAACATAGAGCCCGGCGGACTGTCAACGGAGCATTAGCACTCTCCCATTCCCTCTGCTAACGACAGGCGGCGCTCCATTCCAGGAGCTGAGTCGTGCTCACAAAGCGGTTCGCCGTGCGTCGCTCGCCCTTCGCGCGGCGGCAGATTCCCGCCCAGAGCAACTCGCCAGGCCGGCGAACCGGAACGAGGACCGGGGCGCGGACGAAGGGTGCGGCCGTATCCAGTTCACTCATGTTCATATCAAGACCGATGATCGGGCGGTGCGCCTCGTAGGCCTCGGCGGCCCAGGCCTGGCGGAGTACGCCGGCGGCCCGCCGGTTGACCATAAAAGCCACCGTGGGAGACGCGGCGAGGAGCGACGGTACCTCGGCGGCATCGCTGACCGTCACAACGCCGAGGCAGCGCCGGGCCAGCCAGGTCTCGGGCAGGGTGCTTGCCGGGGGCGTGTCGCTCGGCTCGAGATAGACCAGGTGAACTGCAGATAATTCGCAGTCCGAGGCCAGACGATTACATCCGACCAGCCCCAGCATGAGGAGCAAAAAGAACCCCAGGATGATGTACGATGAACGATGAATTCCCCCCATCACCCCACCCAATTCAGCGTTCAGCACTTCACCGCGGTGCCATCTCGCGGGGGAGCGCCTCGTCGGCCACGTCGGGCTCGCGCACGGGGAGCCGTTCCACTTGAATCTCGGTGGCTATAAAGTCGCGGCGACCCTGCATCACGATCAGGTCGGCCAGGATTCCCATCATGCCGATCAGGACGGCCACCACGACCAGGACAACGTCACTCTCGCGGAAGCGCAGGTTAAAGATCAGATCGTAGGTGCCTTTCGATAGGCCGATCAGGAAGAGCAACAGGCTGACGGGCAGAAAAACCTTGAGCGGATTGAAGTAGGTAACCGTGCGGACCACAAGCGAGAGGTAGTTGTAGGTGTCGCGGATGGGATGGAACGACGAGTGCCCGACCCGGGGGAAGTAGGCGATCGGCAGATAATCGACGCGGTACCCATTCGTGAGCAGGGCCAGCGTGATTGTGCTGACCCACGAGTGGGTCGTCGGGAGCACGGGGAGGAAGCGCAGTGCCACATCGCGACGCACGGCGCGGAAACCGCTGTTGAGATCCGGGATCTCGCTGGCGGTCATGTAGCCGGCCAGGCGCCGGATGGACTCTTTAGCGAAGGTGCGCAGCGGGCGCATCGTGCCGGCCTCGACCGTGCGCGCGCCCACTGCCATGTCGGCCCCATGGAGGATCGCCTCGATCAGGCGTGGCAGGTCCCGGCTGGGGTACGTGCCGTCGGCATCGCTCATCGCGATGATCGCGCCGCG
>DOUV01000611.1:0-2298 GCA_003520455.1 Chloroflexota bacterium
CCCTCATCGGAGCACAGATCGTGCCGACACCGGCCCCGCCGCCAACGCCGACACCTCTGCCCCCTGGTGCCACGCCCCCGCCCCGGCCCACCCCTCCCGCTTCGCTCTATGAGCCGGTGGGGCCATTTGCCTTCTATGTGGAGACCCTGGCCACCACCAGGCCCAGCAAGTATGGACTCGCCTCGACCGTCTCCTGCATCCCGACCTCGGTATTCAAGCGGGGGATGAAGATCGTCTGGCGATTTGAGGTCATCGATCTCTCCACCGGGAAGCGTGTGACAGACGTGGACGAGGCAACCGTGAAAGTGGTGCTCCCCCAAGGGGAGGAGCTCACCGCCCGATTCTCCCAGCGCGGCGGCGGGAGTGTTCCCAGCGCCCCCTGGATGTGGAATACCTTCTGGGATATCCCCACGGACTATCCTCTGGGGGCCTTCGACTACAGCATCGTCGTCACCGGCAAGGACGGGCGCACGGGGACATTCAAACCGCCGGCTCTGGTGAGCCAGGAGCGCGGTATTGACAGCCGGTTGCAGATCATCGACTAGAGCGCCGGTCAAGGCGTCAGGCGTCCGAAGTCCCGGAAGATTTCGGACGTCTCCGAATCACGCGCCCCCGGCGGCGACTTGACCGATGTTCTAGAGCCGGCGGGGAGGGTGGAGCCCATTCGTAGGAAGGGAAGACGATCATGAAGAAATCGCTTTGGTCACCGCGGTGGGCGGTTGCAGTCCTGCTCCTGCTGGCCCTGCTGCCAGTGGGCTGCGCTTCCGCGGTTGCTCCCGCCGCCGAGGCTCCGCCCTCCCCGGCGGTCCCGCCCTCGACTCCTGAGGGCGCAGGCCCAACGATCACACCGGTCCCCTTGAAGCCTCTCACGGTTGAGCCGGTGAAAGGTTACGTCGGAGACCCCTTTACTGTCACCGCTGAGGGTCTGCCACTCGACGCAGAAGTGGAGTTCATCTGGGTGACGGTGGATGGCAGCTATATCCTGCAGGCCAGCCCTGAAAACGTGGAGTTCCACGAAAAGAAGTTTGTCGAGAAGCGGGTCTCCCTCGGACGGGTCAAGACAGACGATCAGGGACAGGTCACCGTCAGCTTTACCGCTCCGGAAGATTACGGTGAGGTCCATGACATCTACGCCGTCGTGGGCGGCGAGGACGTCGCCAGAGGCGGATTCCGCATCCTGCGCAGCGCCACCATCGAGCCGACCGAGGGCCCGGTCGGGACCCCCATCACTTTCAGCATCAAGGGCCTGGGCTGGAAGACCTATGAGAGCACAATTGCCCTCCGCTACGATAACCTGCCCTCCGGAATTGTCACCGCGGTGACCACGAGAGGCAGCGCAACGATCCAAATTCGCGCGGCGGGGCAGCCGGGGAAACATGTGCTGGACATCAATCACGGTGCCAAGTCGGTTCCCTATCTCAATAATCAGCAAGCCGGGACGGCCCATATCCCCGATTTTCGCTTCTGGTTCACCGTCACCGAGGACGCCGGCCCGCCTCCCTTTACCCTCGACTGGCCCGATGGCGACCATGTGGCTCTGGCCAGCGATGCCGCCCCCAGAACAACGGCGAGTACCATTGCGGCAACCGGCGTCTCGGCGACCCTGGAGCCAAGTTCGGGCCCCATTCTCTCGCAGGCCACGCTCCGGATGAGCAACCTCTCCCCTAACGCTCAGGTCGAACTCTTTTGGGTGACCGCCCGGGGGAACCGGGTGAGCCCTAGCGGCTGGAGCCTCACCCAAAGTCCGCTGCTGGAGACCACCACCAACGGAGACGGTGCGCTGAGTGCCACCTTCCAGATTCCCGATGATCTGGGGGGATGGCATGTGGTGCAGCTGGTGGAGGGTGACAAGGTGCTGGCGGAGGTCCCTTACTATGTCGAGCGCAGCCTGGTGGATGTAACCCCCAGGCGCGTGAAGGCCGGGGAAACCTTTACGGTACAGATCAAAGGTGTTGGCTGGACTGAGCTGGATAACGGTGTCGCCGTCCTCTACGACAACGCCTACATCGGCTTTGCCTGCGGCTTCAACAGCAATGGCGACGCCACCATCCACCTGGTGGCCACGGGAGACCCAGGGACCCACCTGATCGATCTCTATCCCATGATCTACCAGGGCCACGGCAAACCACCGTGGGGGTATCAAGTACCCATATTGAGCTTCAAGGAGGACTTTCCCGGCCTGGCCCTGGGTTATAAGCTCCCCGCCTTCCGGCTGGCCATTGAAATCATTGAATGACAGGAGTTACGCGGTGCGAGGTGGTGATCAAGGTTGATACTCAAAGAAGAGGCATTTGGCTT
>DOUV01000611.1:2363-9391 GCA_003520455.1 Chloroflexota bacterium
GTAGTGCGCGCTTTAGCGCGCTGCAGCGCGCACTACAAGCCGATACTCCGTTCGCAATTCAACCTACTGCCTAACTCCTGTGAATGACAGGCGTGCCGTGCTGGAGGAGAATCGGTGGCAGGGTCAAGGCTCACCAGTTGAAGAGCCTGACCCCAGACTGATGGTGTTCGCGGCGCCCTCCTTCCACCGCTTCTGGCTGCAGCGGCTGGTACAGGGACTGCTCGGCCTGACTTCTTGAATGCTTATGCCGCGACGACTGACGAGGTCGCCTCACCCCCAGTTTGCCTTGACGGTTGCAGCGTTTCGACAATGCCCGCGCGCCGGTTGGCCAGGCGGGCAGACACAAAGAGGAAGTCGCTCAAGCGGTTGAGATAGCGGACCACTTGGGGGTTGATCGCCTCCAGGCCCCCCAGCGCAACCACGCGGCGCTCGGCACGGCGGCAGACGGTGCGGGCAAAGTGGAGGTGGGCCGCAGCTGCGGTTCCGCCGGGCAAGATGAAGGTTCGGAGCGGTTCAAGTTCCACCTCGGCCTCATCAATCCACCGTTCCAGACGCGTCACATCCTCGGGCTGCACCCGCGGCACCCTGGTCGCGGCTGTCTTCCCCGGCATCTCGAGCGTGGCCACATCGGCGCCGACGACGAAGAGATCGCTCTGAATCCAGGCGAGCCGCTCGGCCAACTCAGGGTCGTCAAGCAGGGTCCGAACGATGCCGAGTGTCGTGTTGCACTCATCCACGGCCCCGCAGGCCTCGATACGCACTGAATCTTTCCCGACGCGCCGGCCGCCAAACAAACCGGTCATGCCCTCGTCTCCGGTGCGGGTGTAAATCCGCATGAGTCGCTCCTTTGCCTCCCGGTGGTCCCCGGGAATCGTTGATGCACCGTTGCAGCGCTCCTATTCACAATCGTACGAGCCTGAAGTGAAGATCATGTGTAGACGGGATGTCGATCTGATGTGGTCTCCGAAGCGTGTGGTACCAATGGTGGAACGAAGATTCATGCATCGGAGGCCTCCATCGCCGGTGGTCCCGAACTCCCCGCCTTCGGCTGGCCATTGAAATCATTGAATGACAGCCGTGCCGCGGTGGAGGGGAACCGGTGACAGCATGAAGGCTCAACCGTTGAAGAGCCCGTCCTCAGCCTGTCGAAAGGGCATCTCCCGCTGGGGACAACCGGAAAACCTGCAACCTTTTCGCCGTTTACCCGCGGTGTGCCAGCGTCGACGTGCCTGGTCCCTGTACCAGGGTCGCACCAGCGGATGATTCAGGCCTGGCCCTCAGCAAACCCTCAGCGTTGCCTCAGTCGAATCTCAGCGACTCATGACATCCTCGTGTTCAGATTGCGCTATCGATCGCGAGAAAGTGCTGCGAGCAATAGCCCGGGGGGAATGTCGATGCCCTATGATGCGCTGCGAGGCGATCTCGTGCATCGTCTGCGCTCCGCTGAGGGCCACCTGCGGGGTATTCTCAGCATGGTTGAGGCCGACGCAGACTGCGAGGTCATCCTCCACCAGATGATCGCCGTGCAGCGCGCCCTCGCGGAGGTGAACCGCCGACTGCTTGCCTCTCATCTCAGCGACTGCCTGACTGCGGCACTGCGGAATCCTGACCTCGAAGCCCGCGAGCGAGCCGTGGCCGGCGTCGTGACGTTGTACGCTTTGCTGGTTGGCACCGGTGGCCCGGTACCGGACGAAATGGGAGATTTGATTCGCGGGGAACCGCGCTGAAGGAAGAGCAACGATGCCTTTCGCTCGTGCTCGCTCCGAGGGGCGAGTGGAATCACACTTTCGACTGCGTCTCGCTGTCTTTCTCGTCGTCACTCTGCTGGTCGTCGCCACAGCGGCGTGGCTGCTCCGCCCGCAGACACTGCCGGCCGGCGCCAGCCGGACGGTTAGCATCACAATGGCCGGATTTGACCCAAGTACGCTCACTATTCCTGCTGCCCAACCCGTCACCGTTCGGCTGGTCAACCCAGATACGCAGTTCCACACCGATGGTGGGGGTGTTCACCAGTTTGCCGTGCCGGAGTTGGGCCTCGATGTGAAAGTTCAACCGAAGAGTTCAGCGCTCGTGACCATCCCAGCCGTCGCGCCCGGGAGCTACACCTTCTACTGTGATGTCTGCTGTGGTGGGAAGGAAAATCCCACTATGCAGGGCACGTTGGTGGTGAGTTGAGGCAGCGTCATGGCAGAACACGCCGTCCAACTCACGCTTCCGGCCGTCGTCGGGGCGGCTCTGGTCGATAGCCTGAACCCCTGCGCCTTTGCCCTGCTGCTCGTCTTTGTCGCGACCATGCTTGCGATGCTCCAGCGGCAAGGCGACAGCGCGCCCGCCGGGCGGGTCCGGCGCTGGTTCCTGGCGCGGGGTGGGATCTACGTCTTCGGAATCTTTCTGACCTACCTGGCCCTGGGGCTCGGCCTGCTGGGAACCCTCCAGTTTGCCAAAGGGCTGAGCAGCACCCACGTTGTGAGCCGCATGGCGGCTCTTGTGGCCCTCGGGCTTGGCTTGCTCGCCCTGCAGGAGGCGCTCCTGCCCGAGCTGGGCAGCCGGCTGAGCGCTCACGTGGACATGCCGCGGCTGCGCGGGATGGTAACTCGTCTGAGCCTGCCCGCGCTCTTTGGGGCGGGGGTCCTGGTGGGCCTCTGTACCGTTCCCTGTTCGGGATCGGTCTATCTGGCCGTGCTGGCCTTGCTCTCCACCCAGGCGACCTTCCTGACCGGTGTGGGCTATCTGGTCCTGTACAACCTCATCTTCGTGGCGCCGCTGATCGTCATCCTGGGGCTCGCCAGCGGCCCGCTGGTCTACCGGCAACTGGCGCGCTGGCAACTGCACCAGCGCCTGGTCCTCAAGTTGGGTACCAGTGCCACCGCCATCGCCGTGGGATTACTGACCCTTCTGGTGGTATAGTCACTGTGGCCATCCCGGACAAAGGACCTACCGTGAAGACTCGCTCCATCACGCTGCCAATCGGGGCCCGGAGTTGCTGCAGCGCCGGGGCGCGCATCGTCGAGCGCGCCCTGGTAAAGGTACCCGGCGTAGTGCAGGTCGAGGCCAACGCGGCCACCAGCACCGCGTGTATCGAGTACGACCCCGCCCTGGTCGATCCAGACCAACTCCGGGCCGCCGTCGATGGAACCGGCTTTGGACCAGCGCGTCGTCGTCGAAATAGACAAGTAGACGGAGGCACCGCGATGCGGCAAGACAGACGCGCTCTGCGGCGGGCCTTCGTTGTTGTAGGTGCCGTCATCGTCTGGGTAGTCATCATTGCCGCGACAGGGATGATCCTGCGCGGTACAACCTACTTCGGCCACATGCTGCCGCTCGTTGGCGGTGGCGCCGTCTACTTCGTCGTGTTGGCGCCCGGGTTCCTCTTCCGGGGGCGGTAGCTGTCTGCGCCCCGGCGCGCGTCCCGAACACTCGGGATCCCATCAGCGCGGTCTCGGCCATGCCCGGGAATCGCGGCCACGATTCCTGAGGTGCCTCACACCCACGACAAGGGTAGGCATACCTCTTCTGGGAACCACCCCTGGTCGGCTTCGACCGGGCGCATCGGTTGCTGCAACCGATGTAAGAATCAGTAGCCCAATAGGAACGGGGGTATTGATGAGGGCGTTTCTCCACACCCGAACTGGTTTCATCGTGCTCGCCTGTCTGGCAATCGTCGCCTTCTATCTTGTTACCAGCCACAGTGCCCACGTCTTCGGCGTCCTGCCATACCTGCTGTTGCTGCTGTGTCCTTTGCTGCACCTGTTTGGTCACGGCGCGCACGGTGACCACGGTGAGGGCGCCGGTCACACCGGACACCACACGAGCCCGGCACAGCCTCCCGGCGCTCAGGAGCAGTGAGGATTGTATGGCGTGTCGATTTACCAGCGGCCCGCGGCGGACAGACGCATCGCAGCTACCCGGCCCACCACTTTGGACGAGCGACATCACTATGAGCAAGAACCCGACGCGATGGTACAACTTGATTGCGCCCCTGTACGACCTTGCCGTCACAGGGGTCTACACTCGCGCGCGCCGGGCCACGGCGCGACAACTCCGCCTGGAAGCGGGACAGACCGTGCTCGACGTCGCCTGCGGCACGGGCGAGAATTTCAGGTACATTCTTGCGGAAATCGGTCCGGCGGGGACCCTGATCGGAACAGATTACTCCGAGGGCATGCTGGGGCAGGCGCGGCGCAAGGTCGAACGGAACCGTTGGAGCAACGTCCGTCTCATGCACGCCGACGCTCGCACGCTCTCCCTCGCGAGCCTCCGGTCGGAACTCAGTCTGCCCGATCTGCGTGTCGACCGCGTCGTCTGCACCCTGGGCTTCTCGGTCATCCCGGAGTGGAAGACGGTCTTCGAGCGCACCTGGGACCTGCTGGCCCCGGGCGGGCGCTACGCAATCCTGGACTGGTACTCCCCCGACCGAACACTCTTCACGCGCTTCGCCAACCGAATCGCGGCCGGCGACATCCACCGACGCTGGTGGGAGCCGCTGGAGCAGCGCGCGCTCGAGTTCGAGCGTGAGCGCATGTTTCGGGGAATGGTGTTCATGGTGGCGGGATCGAAGCCTGTCAGCCAGGTGAAGCAGGAGCAAAGCCGCGGGTGAGAGGGTACGAGTAACCCAGGTATGCCTGCCGCCGCGTCGTCGATGTCCACCGCCCCGACGTTCGGCGCAACACGGAAGTGGCCGTGTACCGGGACCAAATCAGCAGCACAATCGTAACACGAAGCCCACCCCACTCGCGCTGCTGTTGGCATTCTCGGCGCCGAACGCCGGGAGTGCCGCCAGGACGATTCCGGCGAACCCCACGAACAGCCCCACCCGCCGCCGTGGTCCCAGCCGCTCGCCCAGGACGATATACGCCAGCCCGGCGGCGATGAGCGGCTGGCTGTTGGCGAGAACGGTGGCCAGGCCGGGACTGACGATCCCACCGGCCAGGAACATCCCCGCAAAGCCCAGGCTGGTGGCGCTGAGGCCCACGCTCAGCACGCCAAGCCAGACACCCCGGTCTCGCGGCAGGGGACGGTGCAGGGCAAAGGCGGGGACGAGCAGGCCAGCCCCGGCAACAAACGAGCGCAGGGCGGCAAAGGTCAGGGGCGGTACCGCCGCGAGGCCCGTAGCAATCAGCGAGAAGCACAGCGCCCACAGGAACGTGACCAGGCTCAGGCCCGCCAGGTCGCCAGGCAACAGGCGTTTGTGGTTCCCGGTGAGACTCCTTCGCTCGCCCTGCGAACGCGGTACAGGTCGTACACCACGGTTGCCCACACCTTGCCGGCGACCAGTGTCCGCAGCGCTGCCGGTACCTGGGGCGGGTGGGGTGTTCAGTTCGTGAGTTCCCACCGGAACACCCGGCTGGGGACTTGAGCGATGTCTTTCAGCTCCAGCTCGAGGTATTGCAATCCAGGCTTGACGATCTCCGACCGCCCTTCAAACGTGAGCATTCCGCTCACGTGATGGCCGCCGCGGGCGCCGTCCCAGGCCGCGGGCGCGTACTCATTGCCCCGGTCATCGTGCAGCACAGCAAGCTTCGTCAGGTTGTAGTCCAATTCCACTGAGTGGGTGTTCAATGCCACCTGGAAGTCCAGCGTCGGCCCAGCGCCGGCCAGGTTCAGCGGGGTGACCTCGACCACCACCGACCGCTCGTCGTTGATCCGGGTCAGCTCGTTGGGCGCGGCCTCGGATCCGGCCGTGGGCGCGTCAGTCGCGCTGCCAGACGACGGCGCGGACGCTGAGACAGCAACAGAGCGTTCTGCCGCAGCCCGGATGGCGGCGGTATCGATCGTCGCACTCGGGGCCACCCAATCCTCCAGCGAGAACTCGTGCGGCTCCTGACCAACCGCTATTCGGGTGAGTACCCGGCGGCCTGTCGCGTCGATGACCGCGATGTCGCTGATGCTGCTGACGTAGGCGCGCCGCCCATCGCGGCTGAAAGCAACATGGTTCGCGCCCCGTTGGAGCTCGCCGCCCGTCGCGGCCACCTGGATGCTGGCGAGTGGCTGTAGGTTGGCCGCATCCAACACGCTGACGACGCCCGCCCAATCAGCGATCCAGACTTCCTTTCCATTCGGGCTGACCGCCACTCCGTGGGCGCGCCGGCCGGCAGGGGCACTCTTCAGGACGCGGCGGTTCTTGACGTCGATGGCGTAGAGTTCGCTGGTTGTCGGCCCGACCGCGTACGCCCGGCTTCCGTCGGGCGAGATCGCCACCTCGTTCAGGCCGATAATCTGCTTCTCGGCCAGGGAGGCCGTCCAGTCATCACCGGGTTCTGGTCGCTGCTGCTGCTCGGAGACTGCCAGGGGGATCGCGGCTGTCACCCGGCGCGTGGCCGTGTCCACGACCCACACCAGGTTGGTCGAGGTGGAGGCGATCCAGATCTCTTTGCCATCCGGGGTAAAAGCGAAGTGGGAGGCACTGCCCAACCCAGGGCTAACCACGTCCTCGATGGTGTTGCTGGCGGTGTTGATCACGGTCAGGGTACCCTTGATCGGATCGTCCCCCAGTGATCCCCCGACCCATAGGGTCTCGCCGTCAGGGGCGATGTCGATGCCGTGGACGGCACTGGAGAGCGGAATGCGTCTCATGACCGCCTGGCGCTCGGCGTCAACCACAACGACCTCCCGCGCGGCCGAGTCGCCGGCGTAGACGATGGTGCCGTCCGGGCTGGCGGCGATTCCGTGCGCCGCCCGCTCGCCAAGCCGGAACGTCCAGGCCACCTGGTCGGTGGTCAGGTCGATGGCCGACACGGTCCCGTCGACGGCGTTGGCAACGTAGGTGTAGCGCGTCTCGGGTACCCGGCCGGCGGCCCGGCCGCAACCGGCCAGGACGAGGGCCAGGACCCCTACAACAAAGAGTGTGATTCGTCCGGTTCGTCTGCTCATAGGTCACTGTGCTCCTTTGAACGGCCAACAGTGGTCTTTGTGGTAACCGCTCAGGGGAGTAGAAACGTGATGCATTTCGTGATGCGTGATGCGTGACGGAATCGTTCACGCATCACGCCTCCGTAGGGATAGGGTCAGGGAGCACCCTCTGAACGGTT
>DOUV01000090.1 GCA_003520455.1 Chloroflexota bacterium
CGCGGTTTCAACCGCCGGGCTCCCCCGCTGGGCTTAACCGGCCGGCTAGGGTTGCTGGCTACGGAGAAAACAGATGATGCCTTCGGCTACGCCACGCGCGAGGCGGCCTTGCTCGTTGGTCAGCATCTCGCGGTCGTTGTAGAGGAAGCCAAGCTCGATGATGGCGCCGGGGGTATGCGGCGCGACCTGGCGGAAGGCGTGGTAGTTGGTCATGTTCTCGGTGATGCTGGAATCGTGGCGGGGGAGCCCGGTGGCTTTGCCGTACTCCTCGTAGAGGCATTCCACCAGTTTGTCTTCAACGTCGGGAATGGCGCTGTTGCGACTCCTGGCCACCTTAAACCCGGTCAGGCCGGGCCAGTTCAGGCAGGAGTCCCCGTGAATCGAGACCAGCGCGTTGGCCTCGTACCCGTCGAGGAGCGGGTCGAACTCGGCCAGCAGGTCGACGTTGTAGCCCTTGCGCTTGAGATACTGCACCACCCCCCTGGCCACAGGTACCGTGACCTGGACTTCCTGCAGACCGGTGTCCTCGCAGACGGCGCCACTGTCGTTTTGATAGTGGCCTGCTATGATCCCGATCCGCGGCCGCGGATCGGGCTTGCGCGTTGGCCGCGGGGAGGGCGACGGGCGCGGCTTCACGTCGGGGGTGGGGGTCGGGACGGGAGGCGGCACGTAGTCGGGTGGCAGTTCGCCGGGTTCAGTCTCGCCCAGACTCACCGCCGGAGGCTCGGCAGCCGTGAGCATGGGGTGGGCTTCCCAATAGCGCCAGAAGAGCACGCCGGCAAGGATGTTGATGGCGAAGGCCGCAACCAACATGGCCGTCGCCGCGCCACGCAGGACGCCGCGACGGGTAATGTCAGTCGCGTGAGGAACCCTGGCCGGGTCCGAGGTAGATGTATTCGCCATCGAACTGCCAGTCGGGCAGCGCCTCCAATTGGACCTCAACCCGTGGACGGCTCGGATCGATCCGTTTGACGAGATGGATATCGACGACGCGGTTGTCGTTTAGCCCAAGGGCCTCACAGATCGCATCCTGGGTGATTTTGAGGCCGCCGTCAAGATCGCGCCGGAGCGGCGTCTCGAAGTAAAAGTCGAGAAAGAGGCTCAAGTAGCTCTGCCGGGCAACGGTGACGAAGGTCTCCGGGATGGCTCCCTCGAACTGGAGCTGCTGGATGCGTGCGATTGCCCGCTTTTTGAAAGCACGACTCTCCCGACTCAGGACGCGGCGCCGAGCCACCTGAACGTATTGATTGTTGATCCCCGGTGGGAGCGGCAACCAGAAATGAACAGTCAACGGCACCGCGGACCCCAAGATATTGTACCCTTACTAGGCGGATCTCCTATCCGTGGGTTGAGTATACGATGGGCTGTGCGTAGATGCAAGCCGGGGGGCGGTCGAAGGGTACAGAAGGGTGCAGGGTGGAAGGGTGCAGGGGGCAGAGTGAGGGTTGGGTTTGGGAGATGACGGCGATGGAGAGTCTTGCCGGGCAGAGGCGGCGACTGGAGCCGGCGGCCACGTCATCGGGCGGCGGGGCGGTTGGACTTCGCGGGCGGTGGCGGAAATCGATGGGGGCAAGGAAAGGGGCGACGGGTTCGCGTCGCCTCTTTCCCTCATTCTCCGTGGTCGCCGGCACCTGCACGCAGCCGGCGTGCGGTCGCTCCCGGACGGCCAGGCGCGAATCGGCGGGCGTTAACCGACGATACTGTAGTCGTAGAGGCCGCGCACCGACTGGTTGTCGGCGTACCGGCCCAGGCGGAACAACCGCGAATCGAATTGAGGATTGCTGATGCCGGTGAGCATATCGGCCGCCATCACCCCCACGGCCGGGCCGAGCTTGAAGCCGTGCCCGCTGACACCGGCGCAGATGGAGTACCCGGCGAGTGTGCCATCCGGCTCGTGCCGGAGTACGTGCGATCGACGGGCTCCAGCGTGGATAGCTGCGAGTCTCAACCTTGAAGAGGCGCTCTTGCGCGGCGGACCTTGATTGGCGGCGCAGGCGTGCCATCGCTATACTAGCTATGAAGGAGGCGCACGGTGGGTACGCTCTACCTCGTCGCCACCCCAATCGGCAACCTGGAAGACATGACCTTCCGGGCAGTGCGGGTATTGAAAGAGGCCGGCCTGATCGCTGCCGAGGATACTCGCACGAGCGGGCGCCTGCTCCAGCACTTCGGCATCGAGACGCCGCTGACCAGCTACTTCGAGCACAACAAGCTCGCCAAACTCGACCGCATCCTGGCTGCCCTTGAAACTGGCGATGTGGCGTTGATCAGTGAGGCCGGGATGCCCGGCATCAGCGACCCGGGCTATGAGTTGGTCGTCGCTGCGATCAAGGCGGGCTACCCCGTCGTACCGATTCCCGGTCCGTCGGCGCTGGTGACGGCTCTGGCCGCCAGCGGGCTGCCGACCGACAGCTTCGTCTATCTCGGCTTTCTCCCCCGCAAATCGGGCCAGCGCCGCGCGGTGCTGCGCGAGGTCGCCGACCAGCCGCGCACGGTCGTCTTCTACGAGGCGCCCCACCGCGTGGTGGAAACGCTCGCCGACCTCAGCGCGGAGCTCGGCGAAGAGCGGCCGGTGGTCCTGGCGCGGGAGCTGACCAAACGCTACGAGGAGTTCTGGCGGGGCACTCTGGCCGAAGCGCAGGCGCACGTCGCCGCCCAGGAGCCCCGCGGCGAGTTCGTGATCCTCGTTGGGGGAGCGCCGGCCGGGCAGCAGATGTGGGATGACGAGCGTGTCCGGCAGGGACTCCGCGAACTCCAGGCCGGCGGGATCACGGGGTCCAAGGCGGTCAAGCAAGTGGCGAGGCAGTCAGGCCGTTCCCGCAGCGAAGTCTATGACCTGTGGCTGGGCATGACGGGGAGCACGTAGCAAGGAGCAGGAATGCTCATCCGGGGCGGTCTGACAGCGGACGCCGCCGGGATGAGATGCTCTACCATCGTCAGAAGATCATCAGGATCTGCGCTGAGTCGGCGTTGCAGCAGGGGTGGCAAGGGCTTTTTTGCTCCTTGCTCTCTGCTCCCTGCGACCAGAAAAGGAGCAGACGATGACAGCCGTGTTGGAAGACGTTCACTTCCAGCGGTCGCTTGATCCTGCCGGGATGATCGACCGCATCAACGAGGTGCCGCAGCAGATTCGTGACGCCTGGGAGATCGTCAACGGCTTTGAACTCCCCGTCGAGTTTGCGCCTCCGGACCAGTTCGACGAGATCCTTGTCCTTGGCATGGGGGGCAGCGCCATCGGGGCCGACCTGGCAGCCGGTTTGGTCTCTCCGATGGCGGGGGTCCCGGTGTGGACCCACCGGGGGTACGGCCTGCCGGCCTGGGTGGATCAGGATACCCTCGTGATCGCCTCGAGCTACAGTGGCGGGACGGAGGAGACCCTCAGCGGGTGGGCCGAGGCCCAGGCGCGGGGCGCGCACTGCCTGGCGCTCACGACCGGCGGC
>DOUV01000439.1:0-2639 GCA_003520455.1 Chloroflexota bacterium
ATCCCTTACCCTGTCGCGTGTTCCCGCAAGACCCGCTTGAGCACTTTCCCCGCCGGAGTGCGCGGCAGTGGCTGGTCGATGATGATCAGTTTCTTCGGCAGCTTGAACCGGCCAAGCTTGCCGGTGCAGTGCGCCACTATCTCGTCGAGCCTGAGCGACTGGCTTTCTTTCAGGCGTGCGACGACGCAGACGGCCTCGCCCCAGTCCGGATCGGGCACGCCGATCACGGCGGCCTCGGCGATCTGTGGCATGGCGGCCAGGACGTTCTCCACCTCAGCCGGATAAATGTTCTCGCCGCCCGAGATGATCATGTCCTTCTTGCGCTCGACGATCGAGAGGTAGCCTTCCTCGTCCAGCTTGCCCAGGTCGCCGGTGTGGAGCCAGCCCTCCTTGACCGTCGCGGCCGTCGCGAGCGGATTGTTCCAGTACTCGCGCATCACGTGCGGGCCGCGAATGATGATCTCGCCCACCTCGTCCGGCCGGGTGGCGCGTCCCTCGTCGTCCACGACGCGGATGTCGGTGTGGAACATCGGCAGGCCGGTGGAGCCAGCCTTCTCCAGTGCCCGCTCTGGGCCGAGCACGGCTGCGCCGCCGGTGCACTCGGTGAGGCCGTAGACCTGCTGGATGTCGATGCCGCGCCGTGCCCACGCCTGGATCAGCGGGACGGGCACGGGCGCCGTCCCGCACAGCGCCCAGCGCACCGACGTCAAGTCAGCCTCCTTGAACGCCGGCATCTGCAGCATGAAGTTAAGCATCGCCGGCACGGCGAGGAATGAGTTGACCTTCTGGTCCTGCACGGTCTTTAGGAAGCCAGCCGGATCGAAGGCTTTCATCAACACCGTTGTCGCTCCAACGTGGATGTCAATCACGGCGTAGATCAGGGCGCCGATGTGGAAGAGTGGGAGGGCCACCAGCACGCGGTCACCGCTCCGCCAGTCGAGGCTGAACGACACGGTGCAAGAGTCATAGAACAGATTGTTGTGGGTGAGCACGGCGCCCTTCGGCCGCCCGGTGGTTCCCGCGGTGAACATGATGACGAGCGGATCGTCCCCGTCCCCTTGGGGCTCAGGCTCGCTTGTCGCCCTCCCGGCCAGGAGCGCCTCATAGCTGTGATCACCGGCCGGCGCCTTGCTCCCGGTGGCTACGAAGATCGTGGCTGGGAGGTCGCCTCGAATCGCGGTCACGGCGGGCGTCTGTTCGGGCCCGTAGACGAGCGCCGTGAGGCCGGCGTCCTGGGCGATGAAGGCGAGCTCGGGTGGCGCGAGGCGCCAGTTGAGCGGCACGACGATCGCCCCGGTCTTCGCGAGGCCGAAGAAACATTCGAGGAACTCGGGCGAGTTCATCATCAGCAGGCCGACGCGGTCGCCGGGCTGCACGCCAAGGGCGGCGAACCCGTGCGCGGCCCGGCTGGCGCGTTCGTCCCAGTCGCGATAGGTGATCTCGCGCCCCTCGAAGACCAGCCCGATCTTGTTCGGCTCAAGGCGCGCCCGTTTGGCCAGGAAGAGGCCGATGTTAGTTTGCATCCTGATATCCTCCTCGTAACTGGTCTGCTGGCTTGTTCGTGGACCCGTCGTTCGTGCGGCTCCCAGTAGGGCTCGCGCAGGACACGTTTGAAGATTTTGCCCATTGCGTTGCGGGGCAGATCAGCTCGAAACTCGACTGATTTGGGCTTTTTAAAGCCTGCCAGTCTCGCGGCGCAGAAGTCGATGAGTTCCTGCGCTGTGGCCGTCTGACCTTCTTTCAAAACAATCAGCTCACTTCCTACGCAATCCCAAAGACCCGCTGCGCGTTCTCCCGTAGCAACTTGCGTTTCACCTCGATCTCCAGCCCTAGCGCCTCTACATCGTCCAGGCAGCGCTTGAACGAGAGGAGCGGATAATCGGTGGCCCACAGGACTTTGTTCTGCCCCCAGCCGCGCACGAACTCCACGAACGACTCCGGCCAGCGCCTGGCCGGACGGGCCGATGTGTCGATGTAGACGTTGGGGTGTTTCCAGGCCAGGATCATCATCTCCTCGTGCCACGGCTGGCCGATGTGCGCGCCGATGAGTTTGAGCTCGGGGAACGCCAGGGCTACCTCGTCGAGGTAGATCGGGTGGCCGCACTCGGAGGGCAGCAGCGGCCCGCTGTGACCCACCTGGAGCGCCACCGGGATGTTCAACTCGCAGCAGGCGGCGTAGATCGGCCAGTAGGCGCGGTCGTTTGGCGGCAAGCCGCGCACGCCGTCCCCGTAGGCGTACGGCTCGAGCCGCAGCGCAGCCAGGCCAAGTTCATGCGCCATCCGCTTGATCTCGCCCAGGACGCGCATCGGTTTGTCCCGAGGATCTACCGTGCCGCAGCCCACAAAACGCTTAGGATATTGCCGCACCCAAGCCGCCACCATATCGTTCGTGACCTGGACTGCTTTGTAGACGAATGCCGAGAGCACGGCGATGTCCACGCCGGACTCGTCCATCTCGGCCAGCATCGTCTCGATCCGCATCCCCTCCACCAACTTCTCGATGGAGCCGTAGCGGCGAAAGACGTGGCGAAACTCGTCCGGCCAGTGCTTCGCCGCCTCGGGCGTGATGCACGAAGCCCAGGCGTCGATTGCTAACACTCTCTCTCCGCTCATTCTCTCACCTCACCTCACCTCACCTC
>DOUV01000439.1:2688-18942 GCA_003520455.1 Chloroflexota bacterium
CTCACCTCACCTCACCTCACCTCGCCGCCCCGGGCCATGCGGCAGCGAGCCTCCGGTGCGTCTCGCGCCAGAGCAGGTGCACGCGCGCCCCATTTCGCTGCCTGCGGCGCGCCTCCATCAACTTCTCTGGGTCGCCAGGTCCTGGCACAGAGCGATCTTCCGGACGATGCGCGCCAGACCGAGCTTTGCGATCCTATGCCGTGGCCTCGAAGATGATCCGGCCCCGATCCGGGCGGCAGAAGCCGTTGATGCAGTTGCGCATGTTGATCTTGCCGGCGCTATCAGGCCCGATGATGACCAGAATCTCGCCCGCGTGCAGATCAAACAGGTCATAATGATCCTATCCTTTTGACCTTCTCAAGAATCGGTCACTCCCCTCGGATGATCATCGCCCCTGCAATCCCCTGCCCTCCACACAAGGAAGCCAATCCCAGTTGCCCGGACTTTAAAATGTGCGCCAGGTGGACAATCATCCGCGCCCCGCTGAATGCCGTGGGATGTCCCAGAGCGATCGCGCCTCCATGGACATTGAGCTTTGAGCGATTCCACTGTAGGACCTTTTCATTGGCGAGAATCTGAGCCGCAAAGGCTTCATTCACCTCTAACAGGTCGACATCTTCGAGCGCCACCCCAATCTTCTCCAGCAATCGGGGAATCACAATTGCCGGGCCATCGGTGAAATTCTCCGGTTTGACTCCCATGAAGAGATGCCCGACGAAGGAAGCCATGGGCTTGAGTCCGAGAGCAGCAGCCCTCGTCCTGGAGGTGATGAGCACGGCTGCCGCCCCATCCGTGGTTCCGGAGGCATTGCCGGCCGTCACCGTCTTTCCGTTCTCAAACGCCGGCGGCAGTCTGGCCAGTTTCTCCAGGGAGACATCGGGACGGTAGCTTTCATCCTCGGAAAACCTCCGGTCGGAACCGTCCTTCCCGGGCAGCATGACCGGCAGCACCTCGTTTGCGAACACTCCCTCGGCCCAGCCCTGGCTTGCCTTCCGGTGGCTCGAGCAGGCGTACTGATCTTGCTCCTCCCTGGATATCCCCCAGCGTTCTGCGGTGAGCTCGGCGATTTGTCCCACGTGCAAGCCACAAGTTGGATCGACGAGGGAGGCGAAAGAGTCCTGAAGAACGATATCGCCTCGGCGAAATCCATCAAAGCGCGCGCCCTTTAAGATATGCGGCATGTTGCTCATGCTCTCCATGCCGCCGGCTACGATCACCTCGGCCTCTCCCAACCGGATCGCCTGAGTCGCGAGGGCAAGTGCCTTGAGGCCCGCCGGGCACACCATGACCACGGTGTGCGCTGGAACGCTCTCGGGAACGCCGGCAAAATGGGCCGCGGTTCGAGCCGGATTCAGCCCCACCCCGTCCAGGCGATTACAGGCCAGAATCACTTCACCGATCGCTTTCGGATCGATACCCGTCCTTTCGATGAGTCCCCGGATCGCCCTCGCGCCGAGTTCGTAGACCGGGCAATCCTTCAAGGATCCCCCAAAACGTCCGATGGGAAGCCGGACGGCACCGGCGATTACGATATCCTTGATGCCCATTGCTTGTCCCTCACGCACCGCGGTGCTCCGCACAAGATCCGGCCACGCCTGGAAGAAAGCTTATCCGTGCCTGCCCGGCGATGACCTTTTTGGCCGCCTGGTTCTCGCAGTAGACTTCACACGTAATCGACCGGTCGGCTTCACTTTTTTCGATGACTTTGCCCCTCGTTGTAATCGAATCGCCCGGCCGAACCGGTGCCAGGAATTCGACTTCCATCTCCCCACCGTCGATCCAGGCATATTCAAACTGATTGGTCATCATCTGGGAGATGAAAGCTAAGCCAAGCATCCCGTGAGCTATGGTTCCTCCAAACCTCGTCTTCTGAGCGAACTCGGGATCAACGTGGATCGGATTGGAGTCCCCCGATGCTTCCGAGTACCGAATGATCCTATCCTGGTCGATCTCCCTGACAACCGGCTCCAGCTCATCGCCAACCTCAATCTTGTCAAACAGATCCTCGTCCAAGCGGCCTCTCCCTACCTGGGCCAGCTGCCCGTTATCCTGGCCAAGACCACCTCCTCATCCCTCTCGTTTCTGACCAGGCTCTCGAACACCATAAGCTTCTTGCCTCGTTGGACATACTTGTCCGCCAGCTTGATCGTGATCTTGAGCTTGTCCCCCGCCTTTATCGGACGGATGAACCTAAAGTATTGCCGGGCATGGATTGTGCCGGGCGGTATGCTGACTTCTCCCAGGACGACCCTCAGGGTGGTGACCAGGGCCGCAATCGTGGGCGGCGCAATGGGTTGACCGTATTTGGATCGCCGGGCATAGTCCTCGTCCACATACAGAGGATGACGATCCTCGACGGCCTCGACATACTTCGCCACCTGATCCTCTGTGATCTCATACTGTACGGAAGGAAACTCATGGCCGGCCACCAAGTCGTCATACATCAACTCTCGCGTTTCGCGCATGGGCGTGCCTCACATGACCATACCGCCATCCACGCACAGGACCTGGCCCGTGATATAGCTGGCGGAGGCTGAAGCCAAAAAGACAAAGGCCGGCGCGATCTCCTCGGGCTCCGCCAGCCTCCCCAGTGGGATGCGCGCCAGGTAGAGCTCCTTTAGCTTCTGGTCAGCCAGTATCTTCTCGGTCATCTGCGTCGCTGCCGCGGGAGCGACACAGTTGACGGTGATGTTGTAGCGGGCCAGCTCACGGGCAGCGGACTTTGTGATGGAGATGATCCCGCCCTTGGCTGCACTGTAATTGATCTGGCCAATAGTTCCCAGGATGCCGGCCGATGAGGTCACGTTGATGATCCGGCCGGTCATTCGCTCTCGCATGTGCCCTCCGGCAATTTGGACGCACATGAAGGTGCCTTTCAGGTGAACGTCGATGACCTGGTCGAAGTCCTCTTGCGTCATCTTGTGGAGCATCGCCGGTCGGATCAGGCCGGCATTGTTCACCCAAATATCGACCTGGCAAAAGCGCTCGATGCTCCTCTCGAGCAGGTTCTCGATCTGGCGGCGCTCTGTGACATCCGTCTTGACGGCCAGGGCCGTGCCACCGGATGAACAGATCTCACTCGCAACCGCCTGGCCAGTTGCTCGATCCAGCTCACCAATGACGACCTTCGCCCCTTCTCGGGCAAAGGCCAGAGCGACGGCCCGGCCAATCCCCTGCCCCGCCCCGGTGATGACCGCGACCTTGCTACTGATTCCCATGCCAACCATCGTTTTGGGCGCTGTCACATCTGGGCCGTCAACCCTTCAATCATTCACGTTGTTTGAGAAACGCCATTGAAGCTCATGCCTGAAGTCGGGGTGGGCGATAGAGATAAGGGCTGCAGCCCTCTCGTTCAGGTTTCGATATCGAAGGTCCACTGCTCCATATTCCGTCACCACATAGTGTGCCAGGTAGCGGGGCAGCGTGACCGGGACCCCCGGCTTGAGACGGTGCACAATTCTCGAGGCTGTCCCCTGCATAGCCGTGGAAGGCAAGGCCACAATCGACTTGCCTCCCTGGGCGAGGGCCGCGCCAAGCGTGAAATCAAACTGTCCACCGGGTCCGATCTCAAGCTCTCCGATGAACTCGGCATTGACCTGGCCCGACAGGTCTATCTCGACGGCGGAATTGATCGCGCAAAAGCCGTCCAACTGGATTAAGACGTGCGGGCTGTGGGTGTATTCGACCGTGTGCATTTCTATGGCTGGATTGCCCGCGACGTAGTCGAAAATAGCCCTGGTCCCGAGCACCTCCCCGGTGACCGTCTTCCCCGAATTGAGGGTCTTCCTGGAGTTGGTCACAACGCCTGCCTCAACCAGGTCGATGAGGCCATCGGAAATCATTCCGGAATGAATTCCCAGATCCCGCTTCTCCTTCAACGCGCCATAGACAGCGTTCGAGATGGCCCCAAAGCCGATCTCCAACGTGGCTCCATCGGGAATCAGGCTGGCCACCAACTCGCCGATGCGCCGATCCCGTTCGGAAGGTTGATGAAGAGGCGCTTCGATCAATGGATGGTCCGCTTCCGTCAGATAATCGATCTCAGAGATGTGGACGAGGCTGTTCCCCAGAGTCCTGGGCATCTGTTTATTGACTTCTGCAATCACCACGTTCGCATTTTTCACCACGGCCATGGTGTGCCCCACGGAGACGCCAAGGCTGAGGTAGCCCGCCTCGTCGGGCGGGCTGACGGAGATCAGGCCCACATCGATGGGAAGGGGGCCCTGTGGAGAGAGAAGGGAAGGAATCTGGAAGAAGCTGATGGGCAGGAACTGTGCCTTTCCCGCATTGATGGCCGACGCCGTCCGGAGTGAGATCTGCCAGGTACTATAATGAAAAGTGTCCAGATACTCCTCGCCCAGGAACTTGTAGCCTCCCTGCGAGAGGCCGCTGATGATCTGCACGTCCCGGAGGCGATTTTTCTCCTCCAGCAGAGCGTCAATAAGAGAGAGCGGGTCTCCCCCCATGGCAATGAAGATGCGATCCCCAGATTTGATGGCCCGCATGGCCTCTCGGGCCTCGACAAACTGCCCTTTCATTTCGTGGTCGATGCTTCGTTCCCCTGGCTGCCTCTCCTGGTGCGGCCGTTGCCCAGCGCCCCGCATCAGAGATGAAGAATGCGCTGGGCGTTCTTCAAGAACACCTTTTCCAGCACCTCCGGCTTGTACTGCTCAGTTTCCCACGCTTCGAAAAGCTGGTTGAACTGGAGGGCCGGGTAATCGGAACCGAACATGAACTTGTCCTGCAGCCGGCCATTGATCTCCTTTTTCAGGGCCGGGGTGAAATACTTTGGGTTCCAACCGGAGAGCTCGTTAAAGACGTTCTCCTTGTGCAGCAAGATCATCAGCATCTCGTCCTGCCAGGGCCAGGAAGGATGGGAGGCGATAATCGTCAGATTCGGAAAATCGGCCGCGACATCGTCCAGGTGCAGGGGTTGGCCGTATTTCAAATGGATCCGGCTTTCTTTCATGTTGATGCCGACCCCGGTTGTCCCGGTATGGAACTGGACCGGGACCCCAAGCTCGCTGCAGAGGTCGTAGACCGGATAGAACCGCCTGTCGTTGGCGAAGAACTGCTGCACGGGCGGATGAAACTTAACCCCCAGCATGCCCAATTCCTTCATTGCTCTTTCGATTTCCTGAAGCGCGGCCCTGCCTTTCCAGGGATCCACGCTGGCAAAGCCCCCGACAAAGCTCTCGGGAAATCTCTTCACCAGGTCGACCACGTAGTCATTGGGGATCCTCTCCAGCCCTGTGGCCGTCTCGGCATCGAAACCCAGGATGATGGCCTTCACGTTCGAAGCCTTGACCACCTCCGCAAATTCCTCTTCGGTGTGGACCATACTCCTGTAGTCGTACTTGTAGTAATCGCCCATTGCCTTGAAATAGGGATCGAAGGGCTTGAGGCCGGTCCGCGTGGGGATATGGCAATGAACATCAATGGCCTTCATCTACACTCTCCGCTGCGCCGTGTGCCGTTCGGCCCGGCTGCACTCCCAATGCCAGGCGGTCAGTCTTCGCAGAGCCCTGATCCACCTCAGACCCCCAACTCCCTGGCAATAATCAGGTGCTGGATCTCTGACGTTCCTTCAGTGATCGTATACAGCCGCGCATCCCGCCACAGTCTCTGGATGGGGAACTCCATCATGTAGCCATACCCACCATGAATCTGCATGGCATCCGCTGTGATTTTCTGGAGCGTCTCGGTGCAGAAGAGCTTGACCATGGAGGCTTCTTTCGAGCAATTCACACCTTGATCCAGGAGGCAGGCAGCCCGATATGTGATTGTTCGCATGATGTCGATGTACATGGCCATTTCGGCCAGCTTGAACTTGTTGACCTGGAACTCGCTAATGGGTCGGCCAAATTGCACCCTCGTCTGGGCATACTTCAAGCTCATCTCATAGGCGGCTTGGGCGACCCCGACGCACCGTGCCCCGAAGGAGATCCGGCCCGAGGCCAGCGACTTTGACAGTTGAGCAAACCCTTCGCCCTCCTTCGTGCCGATCCTGTTCTCCACCGGGATGCGGCAATTCTCGAAGACCAGTTCTGCAGTTTCGGCCGATCGGTTTCCCACCTTGCCTAGTTTCCTGGACACCGAAAAACCAGGCGCATCGCGGTCGACGATGAACAGGGTGATCCCCTCTCGTCTCCTGGCGTGGTCGGTGTAGGCGGCAACGACGCAATAGTCACAAATGGGGCCGTTGGTGATGAACATCTTGGTCCCGTTCAGGATATAGTCGTCCTGGTCGCGGGTGGCCGTCGTCCGGATAGACGCCACATCCGAGCCAGCGTCGGGCTCCGTGAGGGCAAAGGCCGCGATCTTTTCCCCCTTGATGGTGGCTGTTAAGTACTGTTGTTTCTGCTCTTCGGTTCCAAAATGGAAGATCGGATCGGCGGCCAGGGCGCCGACCATCAGACCGGCGGCAATTCCCGAGCAGACCCGATGGAGCTCCTCGACATAGATACACTCTGTGACCTTGTCGGCCCCCGCACCGCCGTATTGGGCCGGGTACCGTATGCCCAGATACCCTAGCGCCCCCAGTTTTGGAAACAGTTCTACCGGAAACTGCTCTTTCGCTTCTGCTTCTTCCACCAGAGGAGCAATCTCTTTTTCGGCGAATTCCTTCATTGCCTTCTGGAAAAATACCTGCTCCTCACTCAATGCGAGATCCATTCCATTCACCTCATACGCGCGCCGTTCGCCCTGGGGCCAGGAGCTGAAATCGGCAGTTACGCCTTCAGTCCCAATTCCCGGATGGCTCGATCCCTGAGCTTGAATTTCTGAACCTTGGCCGAACCGGTCATGGGAAATTCCGAACCCGAGATGAGCCCGATATAGCGGGGCACTTTGTAGTTGGCCATCTGCTGTCTGCAAAACTCGATGATCTCTGGCTCGGTGCTGTCCTCACCCGGCTTGAGCTCGACATAGGCCATTGCTACCTCTCCCAGTCTTTCATCCGGTACACCGAATACCGCGGCCATCTTGACTTTGGGATGGGTGAAGAGGACATTCTCGATTTCCGCGGCATAGACGTTGTATCCGCCCACCAGGAGCATGTCTTTGGCCCTTCCAGTGATCTTCAGATACCCCTTGTCATCCAGGATTCCCAGGTCACCGGTGCGAAACCATCCGTCTTCGGTGATCGTTTCTCCGGTTTTCTCGGGCATGTTGTAATAGCCTTTGCCCACAGCCGAACCGGGGTAGACATCGTGCAGCCATATTTCGCCCGGCGTATTGGGTGGCAGGTCGACGAATGTGTGCGGATCGACGATTTTGACCCTGCAGCTTGGGAAGGCGACTCCAACCGTGGAGGCGACGACTTCTACAGGGTCATCGGGCAGGGTGGTCGTTGAGAGTCCGCCACACTCACTTAACCCGTAGGCATTGAACATCTGTTTGAAGCCAAGTTTCTGGATGGCGGTCCGTATCGTTTCCGGGGCAGCCGGCGCCCCTCCGACGACACCTATCCTCAGGGAACTCAGGTCGTATTTTCCGAGGTGGGGGTCGTTCAAGATCATCACGTAGTGGGCCGGTGCTCCTTCGAGAAACGTGATCCTTTCCTTCTCGATCGCCTGCATGGCAGCCTCAGGGCTGAAACTCTCGTGAACGATGATGGACATGCCCACCAGGATGGACAGTGCGGACACGTAGGTGACGCCGAAGTTGGTGAAGAACGGTACCGTAAGAAGAGTCCTGTCCTGTTCGGTGATGCCGATGCGTCTGACGTACTGGTAGAGTGCACTGCAATTGGTGCGATGGGGAGAAAGCCCGCCCTTCGGGAAACCGGTCGTGCCCGACGTGTAGACCACATTCATCACATCGAAAGGGGAGACGGAGGCCTGGGCTCTCTGCAACACGTCGTCCTGGGTGTGCGCTTGCCCGCTTTCGAGGACTTCATGAAAGTCAAAGGTCCCGTCCCGCCTGTCCTCACCGAGCAAAATGACCCGCTTGAGCTTGGGAAACTTCTCGCTCTTCAGGTGTCCGGCCTCGGATTGAGGTAGTTCGGGAATTAAGTCCAGAAGCATGCCATAGGCGTCGATTTTCTCGCCCAGGAACCTGTCCCTAAGGATCAACGTGGAGGCGTCCGATTGCGAGAGGCAGTATTCCACTTCCCGCTTCACAAAACGAGTGTTCAGCGGTAAGAGGGCTGCGCCTATTTTGTAGACCGCAAACTGGGCCACCGGCCATTCTGCGCAGTTGCTCATCCAGAGCGCGACGTTCTCGTCCTTCTTGACGCCGAGCTTCAGAAGGCCCCTCGCAAACTGGTTGACCGAATGCTGAAACTGGGCATAGGTAATGCGCTGATCCTTGAAGACGATGAATTCCTTGTGGGGGTACCTCGAGGCGCTCTCGTCCAGTATGTCTCCAAAATGCTTGTTCGTCTTTTCATACCAGTCTGCTGTAGCCATGATGACACCCCTTCTCTCAGGGAAAGAGAACGCGTCTGGCCGTCACGCAAGCCGTGGCCTGTCCGGGTGGACGAGCCGCATCCGCCGGTCGATTCGCTCCGGCCTGCCCCCATCCACCAGGGATCGAAAGCCCCGGAAGAGGGCGCAGTGCGCGGGCGCCGGCCCTCGTTCAGATGGCCCGGCAGTTGAGTTGTGACGGCACTTGGGAGTTACCGCTCACCCCCCCGTAGTCGCGAGCTACCTGGCGATCCGCCTGGCCGGAACCGGCGGTGTTCAGCAGAAGAATCGCGAGACGGCCTCTGAAGGCAACCCGATCTCCTGGACGGCTGAGGAGCCTGGCCCGCAACTGAAGACCCACGAGGCTTCAATGACGACCAACCCTCGCGGGCTTCAGTTCGCGGCTACGGGGTTGGTATTGCCGGCGTTTGTCGTTTGAGCCCCAGGAACCGTCAACGGTCCTTCCTGCGGTACCATATCACTTTGTGCTCATCCAGATCTATGCAATGGTCGGGCGCCACTACCAGGGTCGTCATGGAGTGCTCAACGATGGCGGGCCCGTCAATCCTATTGCCGGCCTCCAGCAAATCCATCTCCCAAATGTCAAATCGGGTCCATTTCCTTTTGTGATAGACCTCTCGATGGCCCTTGTAGGCGTTCCCGGATGGTTCACTCTTCTTCAGCTCATACGTCGGGATCGTGGGCTTGACCTTCTCTGCCACAGCTTTCAGCACCGCCTCGGTAATGGCGTAGCCTGCCTGAGGAAAGCGGGCGGCAGCAGGGTAGATCGTGGAGTATGCCGTCTCAAAGCTCTGGATCACCTTATTCAGGTCTTCCGGTGTGACGACCTTCGAGATCGGGACGGGGGCCTCCCAGCTGACCATCTGCCCCAGGTAGCGCGCGTAAATACCATACTCAAACCTGACCTCGTCCTTCGAAAAACCTTCCTGTCCGAGCTCCGCCAGGGCCTTCTGCTCGAGCTCCCGCCAGGCGTGATTCAAAGCCTGGGCTTGCAGCACCTGATAGTCAGCGGGCAGCTGTGGGCTGAGCACGCACAGGATGCTCTTCTGATAGCGGTGGAAGTAGTCGGACGCGGCGACGCCAAATGCTGAAAAAGCCGCCGCCCAGGGCACCGTGCAAATCCCCGCGACGTCCAGGTGGTCGGCCACGCCCCACATGTGCAGGGGGCCACTGCCCCCATAGCACAACAAGGTGAAATCGGTGGAGGCATAGCCCTTGGTAGTCATCATGGCATTCACGTGTGTCCGCAGCTCATCGTGCAGCATGTCCAACACAGCCGAGCTGATATCGTAGACATCCTTCCCCAAGGGTCTGGCAAGCCTCGCCTCTAACGCTCGTAAGGCTGCCTCCGTGTCAAGCTTTACCGTGCCTCCCAGGAAATTGTCGGGATTCAGGTATCCGAGAATGAGATCAATGTCTCCGATGGTGATCTCCGGTGCGCCGTAGCAGGTGCCGACACGGCTCCCCATGCTCTCGGGGCCAAGCGTGATCCGCCTCAGATAGCCGTCGACGTGGATGACGGTGCCTGTGCCTGCCCCGATCGAATCGATGTCTACCATGGGCAGATTCAGCTTGTGGCCGGCGAAGGTTGGTTCGGAGTTGATGGGGAGATAGCCGCGGGCAATGATACCCACATCGAATGTCGTGCCCCCGAGGTCCATGCACAGAATGTTCTCCAGGCCCTTGGTCTCTCCCAGGAGGAACTTGCTGCCCAGCAACCCCCCGCAGGGACCCGAGATAATCCCCTCGACGATCCTGGGATAGCGGATGTCGACGGTCGCCCCATAAGAGAGGAATGTCAGCAGGTGGCGGTCATACCCCTCGCTCCTCGCTGCGGCCTCAATCTTCTGGAGTTGCTTTGCCGCCGGCAGGGCGCTATAGCAGTGAATCAAGAGTGTCTTGAGCCTCTGGCTCTCCATGCTGGTCGGAGAGATGTCATACGAGGTGACGACCGGCACGTCGACGCCCCGCGCCTGTACCATGTCTCTGGCGATCTCGGCGGCCCGCATCTCGTGGGCCGGATTGCAGTAGGAATGCAGGAACAGGATCGCAATGGCGTCGACGCCGTTGTCGAGCAGGGCCGCGACGCCTTCTCGGACGTCGGCTTCCCGCAGAGGGACCACGGCCGTCTCCGGTGGCAAGTAGCAAAACACGAAATAGGTAGGCCCTTCAATCCGTTCGGCCACCTCTTTGACGTTGCGCGTTTCAACCAGGGCCGGGGCGTGCTCGTGCAGCACTTGATGCATCGTGTCTTCGTAAGACAGGCCTAACCAGGTGAAATTCCTCTCCTGGCGCGCCTGGTCTCCCTGTCCCTTGGTGGTCAACAGCCCGATCTTGGACCCGCTCTGCGTCATAAGCAGGTTGAGCATAGTGGTCCCGGTGTAGATGCTGGCGCTGCACCGCGCGTGAATGTCACGCGCGGCCATCCCCCTTTCAGCGGCGGCATCCCCGACCGAGGCCAGGTAGCTCTTCGATTCATCCGCCGGGTTCGTCAGCGCCTTACCCAGGTTGAATACGCCTGCCTCATCCACGAGGAACGTGTCGGTCATCGTTCCTCCCGCATCGATGGCTACCAGAAATTGTTTGGAATTACCAGTCATTTTTCGCCGCCTTGTTTGTCCTGTTGGCCTGCCGCCCAACCTTTTGTCAGCTCAGTGCTTTTATCGGAGAGCGGCTCCTTATCCGTCGGCTCCTCCGGAAGCGGCTGCCCCAAGATCTCCCGGTAAAAGGTGTCCAGGTCAGGCAGCATCTCGAAGAGGAAGGGATAACCGTGGGGAACAACTTCCACCGCCAGCTGGGTCACGCATCCCGGGCAGTAGAATTCCCGCACTTCGGCCACGTCATGGTCGGGCGAAGCAAATCCGATGGGGCGAATTTCAAGGAATTCTTCGGGTGTCTTCCGAACGGAGAGCAGGGCGTTCAACTTCCAATTCTGGCGATAATCTCCGAACTCGTGGCCACAGTCGCACTTGACCACTCTTTGGTTCCCGGCTTTCAGGACGATGTAGAGATGGTCGCCGATGCGTAGGAGGATCTTCTCCTCCCAGGGGACCCTGGCCTGCAGAATTCTCAGGTATTTCCAGAACCGGTCCTCATCTTTGACATCCATCCGGATGAGTTTTTTTACCTCCTCGTAAGGAAGCTTGCCTTCCACCAGGAGCCGCAGGTTCTCTTCGCTGCTTATATTGGAAAGGGCTTTCTCGGCCATGGCATCTCCTCTTAGAGCGCGTAATCTTCCGGCAATTGCCAGAATCCGGAGAAGCGTGCTTTGAACTTCGCATTACTCAGAGAGTCCCGCCACATGTTCAGGAGATCCCAGTTCGCGGTGAAGTCCTTGTTCAGAATCTTCTCTCTCTGTTGAAGCCACCAGTCGCGGGCGGGTGCCGCTTGCCGCCTTTTCTCCCGGATCTGAGCCCGTGCTCTCTCGCTGGCCTCAGCATCGACTCGCCAGCGACCGCCGACCGACTGCGCGATCGCGCCGTAGACGCTTTCGGCACAATCGGAGGTGATCAGTCCTTCGTTCAGGTCCTTTTCCACCAGGGCCAGGTCCCTCTCAATGCAGTCGCCGAAGCCAGGGTTGCCGTGGCTGCCGTGAACGTAGATATCTCCATCTTTCATCTCGAGGTTGGGCGACTGCCAGGCGTAATACTCCGTCTGCCCGACTTTCAGCTTTCCTTCCTCGATCCACTCAAAGATCTCGCGGGAAGAGCCGGGGTAGCCTTCACCGTTTTGAATGAGCTCGTTGATGTTCGTGTCGTGCCAGACAAAGCACCACTGGCCGATGGCCGGATAGCCCCCGCTCAGCCCGTCCCCGATGTGCCCGGCGGCCCCCAGGCCCAGGGAGCTGTTGAGCACGCACTGCTTGCCCGGTTTCAGAGCGAGCCAGATGGTCTCAAAGCCCGGCCCTCCCCGGTAGCGCCCGTGCCCGCACATGTTCGGCACAATCTTTCTCCCGAGGGTGAGCAGCGGCGCCTCATAGTGTTCCCACTCCTCAATCTCGCCGATGTCCGACTCTGGGTTCACCATGCAGCCGCAGTTGAAGTCCCCATCCTTGTAGGGCCTGGCGCCCGTGGCATAGCCGCCGGTCATGGCGAAATCGGTGAAGGCCCACGATAGGCTGTTGTCGAAGATACCTCCCTGCCCCACAAGGATGTAGCCCATGACCTGGGTATAGACCTCCTCCACGATGCCACGGGCGAAGAAGGACTGGCTGCAGGCGTTGACCAGGCTGGCCACCAGCCCCAGACCCCCGGCGCCCAGGCCGATGGACGTGCCCAGGTAGGGGTTCGTCGGCTTGAAGATGGAGCCTTCGGCCGCTTTCATCTCTATCTGGTAGTCCATGGCGGTGTTGACGGAGATGGTGTAGACGATCTGGGGCAGCCACCACCAGGAAAATGCCAGTCGTTGGGCCCCTTCATTGGCATTCCAGTTGAAGTAGTCCTGGCTGGTGGTGCCGTGGACATCCACGATGAAGCGGCCGTCAGGTTCTATCGCCAACTGCAGGGGAAAATGGACGACCCAATCCCGGTCGGCCTCCGGCATGACCGGTCCGATCACCCCCCTTTGCTTGTGCCAGCCAAAGAGCGTTCGCTCGTACATCCCGGGCACCATTCGATTTCGAACGAAGCGGACCACCCGGCGCCGTTCCCGTTCGAGTATCTCTCTCAAGGCCTGCCGGAAATAATCGATCCCGTACTCCTCCACGACCTCGAGAATCTGATCGCGGACCATCAGGGCACCCACTGCGCGTGCCCTCTCGTCCATAATATTGAAAGCGCCCATCCGTGTGCGCCGCTCCCACAGGAGATCACTCCATTTGTGAATCTGGTCATTCTCGCCGATCTTCATCGGAGGGTAGACCCAACCATCCGTGAAGGAAGTGGGAGCCAGGGTCGGCATGCTGCCCGGGGAAAACGCGCCGCCGACCTCGGAGATGTGGTTCATGCCACAGGCCCAGGCAATCAGCTCCCCGCGGTAAAAGATAGGGACGAAAGTGTGGTTGTCTGCCGCGTGGGCCGCGCCATACACCGGGTCGTTGTTGCTGATAATGTCGCCGGGTCTGATCCCGGGGTTCTCTTCGAAGTTGATCCCGATGATTTTTCTGATCTGGACCGCGGAGGTGCCCGTGTGGCCAGCCAGCCCGTGCGAAGCGGTCACGACGTCGCCTTCCGGACTCTGCAGCATCCACAGGCATTCGCCGAACGTGCGGAGGACCGGGGAGGCCGCAACCAGCTTGGCCTTGTTCCGGGCGACGATGCAAACATCCGTCAACCGGGCATTGAAACGTGTTATCCGGACCGGATCTTCCTCGTGCAGTGGCAACCGGGTCAGGCCGTAAATATGTCCGGTCTCCCGAAACAGGCGATCCTTTTCCGCCAGCATTTCGCTGAGGGTCTTACCCTGGTGGCCGATCCCCATAACAGGCTCCTTTCAGCGTTGTTCTCAGTTCTGGCTTGTCTCTCAAGCGTGCATTCGAGGGCTTCGGCTCCGCTCTCGGCCGGCCTCGCCCCGTTCATCGCGTTCAGCGCCTGCCGCCGGTTGGATAAGGAGCGGGCAATAGGGCGGATCCGTTCAAGAAGGAGGCAGGGTGTGAATGCCATTTGGGACTTGCGTGGGATGCGATGATGAGTTATATTCATATTATGAGTGTAATTCATATTACTGTGCGAGTCAAGAGCCAGTTTCCGGGAAATGCCCGGACATGCCGGCAACGGATTTGCAGCCACAGGCAATCCGGCCGCGACGGCTGCAGTTCAAGGGCAAGTGATGTCTAAAGTCATGCCGCTGGCCGAGGCGGTGCGGCAGTTCGTCCGTCCCGGCATGGAGTTGTATTTCGGCGGATCATGGGCCTTTCCCAACGCGGCACTGTTTGAAATCATTCGTCAGTTCGTGGGGCATGATCCGCGGTTCACGCTGATCCTCTCCACCGGTGGTGCAGCCTCCGCCGGGCCGTTCTTAGCGGCGGGTCTGGCGCGCCACGCCGTCGCGGCGTTCCTCGGCGATGGCTATCCCGTTCCCGGCCCAAACCCGGCCATCCAGCGCGCGATCAACAGCGGCAGCGTCACCGTCGAGAACTGGACGATGCTGACGCTCGCGCTCCGATTGCTGGCCGGGGCGCTCAACCTGCCGTCCATCCCAACCCGCTCCATCCTCGGCAGTTCACTCGAAGACGACCTCGGTGATCAATTCAAGCGCATGTCCGACACCGTTGGCCTCATCCCTGCCCTTCAGCCGGACCTGACCCTCACGCACGGCTGGGCCGCCGACTCCGAAGGCAACACGCTCTTGCCCGTTCCGCTGGCGGCCAACGCCTTCGGTGCGCTGGCGGCGAAAGAAGGCGCAATCGTCACCGTCGAGAAAGTCGTGTCGCCAGAAGTGATCCGCGCCCATTCGTTCATGGCGCGTATCCCGGCGCACGCCGTCCGTGCGGTCTGCGAAGCGCCCTTCGGCGCACACCCCCTCGGCTCTCTCGGCCTTGGCCTGCCGGATGGCGATGGCTACCTGGAAGACCGCGCTTTCATGCTCGAAGCCCGCGCCGCCGCACGTTCCGAAACGTCGCAGGCGGACTGGATTCGCCATTGGGTTCTCGACTGCGGCGATCACACCGATTCCCTCGCCCGCCTCGGCCCGGAACGGCTGACCGCCCTCACCCATCCCTCCTCTGCTTCCCTGTCCTCCGCCCCTGTGACCGAGAAGATAACCGATGGCGAGAGAATGATCATCGCCGCCGCGCGCGAGATCGCCCGCATCGCACGCGAACGCGATCATTGCTTCATCCTCGCCGGCATTGGGGCCGCGCACCTGGCCGCGTGGCTGGCCGAGGCGCAGTTGAGGGCCACGGGAAACGCGGTGACCTTGCTGACCGAGGTGGGTGCAGTCGGTTTTCAGCCGCTGCCGGGCGATCCCTTCCTCTTCGCCCTCCGCAACGTACCCAGCGCCTCGATGACGACGGACACGCTGACCGTGCTGGGCATGCTGGTGGGAGATGAGCGGGCGCGGTGCCTGGGTGTGCTCGGCGCAGCGCAGGTGGACCGGTACGCTAACCTCAACACCACGCGCCTGCCCGACGGCGGTTTCCTCATGGGCTCCGGCGGCGCCAACGATGTGACCTCGACGGCGGCGGAGGTCATCGTCGTCGCACGACAATCACGGGCGCGTTTTGTGGAGCGCGTGAATTACATCACCTCGCCGGGCGCGAGAGTATCCACCGTCATCACACAGTTGGGGGTATACCGGAAGGTGGGCGATGAACTTAGCCTTTCCGCCGTGTTCGGAGACGAGTCCGCAATCCATGCGGCACGCGAGGCGTGTGGCTGGGATTTGCGCCTGGCCGAAGAAGTTGCCGTCCTGCCGCTGCCCATGACGGCGGAACGTGAGGCCTTGCGCCGCTTCGATCCGCTCGGAGATTTGTGGCATGAATGAGGAGAAAACCGAATGAAAGCCACACAATTCTACAGACGGATCAACCGCATGGGCGAGGGTCAAGCGGCGACTCTTGCTCTCGGGGATCGAGCAACGGACGACCATCATGCGGCGCACCTGTGGGTGCTCTCCTGCTTCCCTGGCCCCATCACGCTGCTACGACGACCCGCACGTCGTCGCCGCGCTGCGCCGCCAGGCGCTGCAGGGCCTGGTTGATCTCGGCCAGCAGCACGGTCGCGCTCACCGACCCGGCGAGGTCCATGTCGCCCCGCGCCACCATCGCGATCACGGCCTCCAGGTCGGTACGGTTGGAGCCCATCGAGCCTAGAAGGGCCAGGTCCATCCCCACGAAGGCCTGCAGCGGCGGCAAGGTCACCCGCTCGGGCCCCACCCCGACCACCAC
>DOUV01000563.1 GCA_003520455.1 Chloroflexota bacterium
CTTCCCCCGCCGTTTCGACGAGGCGGCGCCAGCGCCACCCGCCGAGGGGGTCCTCCTGCCACCAGCCGCGCTCTGGTTGCTCGCGGGCGCTGCCCTGCTCGCACTGAGCCTGCTGCTGCTCTTCCGCTGGATCAGCAGTGGTAGCGAAGCGGCGATCAAACGATAGCGTCTTTCGCGCGAGTTGACCAGTTCGCCCCCTCAGGCAGAGCCTCCGAAAGGTCGTAATGAATGCGGGGGGCGACGAACGAGGAACAAAAAGCGGCTTGCCGCCGGCGGGCCGCGAGAGCCGTTCGTCCCGATTGCACCGCCCGCCCGACTATGCTACACTCAGTGCGCTTCGAACCCCAAACAAACGTTTGGTGCTGACGATGAATCTGCACGCTGGCAACTCTGAGTTAACCCGCCGCGACGAACTGCTGGTGAGCGCGGCCCATCTCTTCTGCGAGAAAGGCTACCACGCCACCTCGATGGAGGATATCGCGCGGACCCTCGGCATTCTCCGCGGCAGCCTCTACCACCACATTCGGAGCAAAGAGGACCTGCTGATCGAGATCATGACGCGCGGCATCGGTTACCTCCTCGAACTGGTGCGGCCGATTGCCACAAGCGCGCAACCGGCCGACGAGAAACTCGGCGCCATGATCCGCGCCCACGTCCTTGCGATTACCAGCCATCCCGACGTGCTCACGGTTTTTCTGCACGAGCTCAAATCAGTCTCGCCCGAGCGTTTGCCTGAGGTGCTGGCGCTGCGAGATGAGTACGAGCAACTCGTGCGCAGTGTCATCGCCGGGGGAATTGACGAGGGTGTTTTCCGGCCCGTCGACGTGCCCCTCGCGACCTTTGGGCTCCTCGGCCTGGTCAACTGGCTCTACCAGTGGTACAAGCCGGGTGGGCGGCGCAAGCCGGAAGAGATCGCCGACCAATTTGAGGATTTAGCCCTCCACGCGCTCCGCAACGAGCGTGATGAGTGGCCGGTAGCCGGTTGCAGGTAACAGCCTTGCCGCTCCTGTTACGTGCTGCCCTTCCCTACCTTTGTACCGGCTCTCCAGAATATTGCGGTGCACCTTTTATTGAATCAGGAGGTCCTGCATGAGTGGTATCGGCTTTGCCATGACCGATGAGCAACGGATGTTGCAAGAGATGGCCCACGATTTCGCCCTGAACGAGATCGTCCCGGTGGCGGATCACTACGATCGCACTGCCGAGTTTCCCTGGCCGGTCCTCAATAAGGCCCGTGAGGTCGGTCTGATCAACACCAACATCCCGGTTCAATACGGCGGTGGGGGCTTGAGTGCCCTGGATGAGGCCATCGTCGGCGAGGAGTTGGCCTGGGGCTGCTCCGGCATCAGCACCTCGATTTTGATCAACAACCTCTCGGCCATCCCGATCATCGTTGCAGGGAGCCAGGAGCAGAAACGGGCGTGGCTGGGGGCAATGGTCGAGGGCCAACTCACCAGTTACGCCGTGACCGAACCGGGCGCCGGCTCAGACGTGGCCGGGATGCAGGCCACGGCTGAACGGCGAGGCGACGAGTACATCCTGCGTGGAACAAAGACCTTCATCTCGAATGCCAGCGTGAGTAACCTCTTCGTCGTGTTTGCGAAGACCGACAAGGCGGCCCGCCACAAAGGAATCAGCGCCTTCATTGTTCCCCGCGAGTCGGAAGGCTTCAGGGTCTCGAAAAAGTTCGACAAGATGGGGCAGCGCGCCAGCGACACGGCGGAGATCAGCCTGGACGAAGTCGTGGTGCCCAAGGAGAATCGGCTCGGCCCCGAGGGCGCCGGCTTCATGATCGCGATGCGCGTCTTCGATATCAGCCGCCCGGGCGTTGCTTCTGCAGCGGTTGGCGTTGGGCGCCGGGCGATGGAAGAAGCCATCAAGTACGCCAGGGAACGCACCACCTTTGGCCAGCCAATCTGGACCTACCAGGCGGTCGGCCACATGGTCGCCGATATGGGCATGACGCTTGACGCCGCCCGGCTGCTCGCCTGGCGAGCGGCGTGGGCAGTGGATGCCAACCAGATCGATCCCAAATTCGCGGCCTACGCCAAAACCTTCGCCGCCGACAGTGCGATGAAAGCCTGCGTGGATGCGGTACAGGTCTTCGGGGGCTACGGCTTCATGAAGGAATTCCCGGTCGAGAAGCTCATGCGCGACGTCAAGGTCTTCCAGATATACGAGGGTACCTCGCAGATCCAGCGCAACATCGTCGTACGCGAGCTCTTCCGTGACTGAGATGAGTAACCTGCCCGGACCCGAGGTGGCGGCTGGCTTCCGACCGCCTCTTCAAGGCATTCGCGTGTTGGACCTCTCGCGGCTCCTGCCGGGAGGCTACTGTGCCCTCCTCCTGGCTGATCTGGGCGCCGACGTGGTGAAAGTCGAGGCGCCCGCTGTGGGCGACTACGGGCGTTGGATGGGCACGTTCGTCGGGCCCTATGCCGCCGGTTGGCAGGCCCTCAACCGCAACAAGCGCTCGATCGCCCTGGATCTCAAGCAGCCGGTCCAGCGAGCCGCTTTGCGGCGCCTCCTCGCCGGGGCCGACGTCCTCCTGGAGAGTTTTCGTCCCGGCGTGCTGGCTCGCCTTGGGCTACCGCCCGCCGAGCTGTTGGAGGCATTCCCGCGTCTCATCATCGCCTCGATGAGCGGCTACGGCCAGGAGGGCCCGCGGGCCGGCGAGGCCGGCCACGACGTGAATTACCTCGCTCTCA
>DOUV01000456.1 GCA_003520455.1 Chloroflexota bacterium
CCGGTCGTCGGCAACGTTGCCGGCGCGGCCACGGCCGTCCCCGCCGGCGAGGCGGTGAATTGCTCCATCACGACCTTATCGTCCACCTTGGCCGGCACATCCGCACCCGGGAACTCGTAGGTCCCTTTGGTGCCCTCGTCCACGTGCAGCATCGCCCACAGTTTGGTTGGCCCCGTGAGTTCCTCGTTCAGTTTCACCTGGACGTTCTCGTTCTCGCCTTCCTTCACAGAAGAGAAGCCGATCACCGGGCCCGGATTACCATCCTGGTCCTTGTGGATGACCATCCAGCCATCCTGAGTCGCCACCGTCTTGGCAACGGTCACCGTGCCATCCTTCACCTCCTGGTCGCTGACACTGACCGCTGGCGTCATTTGGGCGAACGCCGCCAGTGGCACCGCCAGCACTACGATCAGGAGCACGAACGAGAAGAACAGTCTGCGAGTCATGGTACCCTCCGCTGAGAATGTTGGATCTAATGCCAAAGTATACGACCTCAATCTCTGTTTTGGATGACCACAACCCACATTTTGCTCCAAAAGAGGGACGATCCAGCCAATCGCGCCAGTTGGCTTCGGCCGCCGACCTTCCATTCCGCAGAGGCGCGGCGGCGGTCGGCGATCCTGAGCAGCCGCAGCGACTGGGTGACCGCAGCACGCCTGCAAGAAAGAGACGATCCCACCCGGGAACCGTCTCTCTGCCCTCATCTCTCGAGTGTCTCGACTGGCATCTGGCGCTCGGCCACTATGGGCGCAGCGGGAACCCGGCGCTCGCGGCGCCAGGCCATCAGCGCCACGAGCAGGCCAAGGGTGATGAGTGTCGCTGCCAGGTGGAACTGGTCGTGCAAGGCGAAGGCCAGCGCCGGCGGCGGCGCCACGACCACATCCACCGGCTGGCCGGTGTAGTCGTGGATCCGGCTGGCAAAGAACGCTCCCAACAGGGCGATACCGGCGGTCTGCCCCAGGGTGCGAGTCATACTCAGCATCCCCGAGGCGATCCCCAGTCGCTCTCGAGGCGCCGCGCCCATGATGGCGCTGTTGTTGGGGCTCTGGAAGATGCCCATACCGATGCCGACCGGCAGCATGCGCAGCACGTAACCCATCGGGGTCGTGTCCACCGCCAGAGTGGCCGTCGCCATGTATCCGATGAAGATGGCAATCAGGCCGAGCACACTCACCGGCCGCGTTCCGATCTTGTCGGAGAGCACCCCTGAGAGTGGCCCGAGGACCGCCATCACCGTCGGCACGATCGCCATCAAGAGGCCGACCTGCGCCACCGGGAGGCCCAAGACCAACTCCAGGTAGAAGGGAATCAAGAACACCACGCCGGCGATCGCCACGAAGGAGAGAAACCCGGTGAAGAGATTGACGCCAAATTGGGGGTCTCGGAAGAGCGTCAGGTCGATCATCGGGGCGCGCGACCGCTTCTCGATGGCGACAAAGGCGACCAACGCCACCGCCGCCGCCGCGAAGAGCGCCAGGATGCGCCCGTCGGTGAACCCGAGATTCTGCCCGACCGTGAGGGCGAGCGAGAGGGCGAGCAGCCCGCCCCCGAGCACCAGCGCCCCGGCCCAGTCGAAGGTCTCCGCTGTGCGCTTGGGGCGCAAATCGGGCACGAAACGTAGAGTCAGGAAGAGTGCCAACAGCCCGAAGGGCAGGTTGACGAAGAAGATCGCCCGCCAGCCCAGTGTGCCGATGAGCAGGCCACCCAACGTCGGCCCCACCACAATGCCGAGCGCGATCACGCCACCGGTCGTCCCGATGGCCTGGCCACGCTCCTCCGGCGGCCAAACCTCAGTGACGATGGCCACGCCCAGCGCTACGATCATCGCCGCCCCGATCGACTGCAGGAGCCGAAACGCAATCAGAGCCCACACCGTCGGCGACAGGCCACAGAGCGCCGAAGCTGCCGTGAACAGGACCAATCCCCAGGTGAAGATCTGCTTCTTGCCGATCATATCGGCCAGCCGCCCCACACCCAGCATGACGGTCGTCAGGCCCAGGAGAAAGGCGAGCACTACCCACTGAATCGTCGGGAAATCCGTGTGAAACTCGTGGACGAGCGTCGGCAGAGCTATATTGACGATACTCCCGTCAACCGCACCTAAAAACAGACCGACCGTGACGGCCGCCAACACCAACCACTTGTGCTGATTTGAAGCGCTCATCTTCTATCCTTCAATACCTGTATTCACCCATCGCGCGGGCACCCTTCCCATCTGTAGGGTAGGCAGTCGCCCGAAGACCTACCGGCAACGAGCGCGGCCAATCCCCAGCGTGATGCCCAGGAACGGCTCCTCCTTCCCTCCGAGGAAAGAAAGAGGGCCGGGGGTTCGGTCCGCGGCTTGCTCGGCGCTCCCCCACTTGCTATCATCAATCGCCAGAAGAGCACACACCATGCCCATGGGAGGCAGGATGAACCGGGCGATTTCCATCAACGGCGTCCCGATGGACCTCGGCCAGGGCCGCCGTGGCGTCGATATGGGACCAGGTGCCATCCGGTATGCTGGCCTCAATGCCCGGCTGGCCGGCCTCGGCTTCGACGTCAACGACAAGGGCAACCTCGACGTGCCTGTCCCCGAGGAGCAACAGAGCGCCATCACCGGCGGAACGAAATATCTGTCTGAAGTCAGCACCGTCAACCGCGAGTTGGCCGACCGCACCGCGCAGACCCTCCAGGAAGGAGCCATCCCCATCACCCTCGGCGGCGATCACTCCATCGCCGCTGGGAGCATCGTCGGGGTGCGGCGCCAGGAACGAGTCGGCGTGCTCTGGATTGACGCCCACGGCGATTTCAACACGCCGGAGAGCAGCCCGAGCGGCAATCTCCACGGTATGCCGCTCGCCGCCTTGTTGGGACGCGAGCCGCAGGTCATGGCACCGTGGGAGGGATCCGAACGGCTCCGCCCCCAGGAGGTCGTTTTGGTCGGCATCCGCTCGCTTGATCGCGACGAGCGGCGCGCCCTGGTCGAATACGGACCGAAAGTCTACACGATGCGCGACGTGGATGAGTTGGGGATCGCCGAGGTCACGCGTCGGGCCCTCTGTCATTTCTCACGCCTGGGCCTGCCCCGCCTGCACGTGAGTCTTGATCTCGACGTACTCGACCCCTCCATTGCCCCCGGCGTCGGCACCCCCGTGCCGGGCGGTCTGAGCTACCGCGAAGCTCACCTCTTGATGGAAATCCTGTCCGACGACGAGCGCGTTGGCAGTCTGGACGTGGTCGAGATCAACCCCATCCTCGACGTCCGCAACGGCACCGCCGAACTCGCCGTCGAGTTAGTCGCCTCTCTCCTCGGCCAGAGCATCATCTAAACGATTCGCCTCGGTCCCGCATTAGCTATCGATGCACACTGTCGAATCTTCCCACGCAACGAAAAGCGCGCCCTCCGACCTCTACAAGGCTGAGAGCGCGCTCATTCCACTCCTGAGGACCGGTCCAGAATGGCGCGACGATCGACGCCCCCGGCAGGACTCGAACCTGCGACCTGCGGCTTAGAAGGCCGTTGCTCTGTCCTCTGAGCTACGGGGGCAAACGCCATAATTATACAACGGATGAGGAAGTCGCTCAAATGTTTGGGCGTCTGCGCCACCGGCCCCACCGCTGGTAGGATCGACACGCGAGCGGCCCTGGGGCTTGGAGAAGCGCTGGCCCAGTGCTATACTCGGATGTCCGGAGCATCGCCGGTTGATGGGTGGCACATTCCCTGCTCTCATTCACCGTGTGCCCCAACCATGCGTGGATAGTGTGCCAGCAAAAGAGACCATAGACCAGCCGGGAGGAATGATGAGAATCTCGATAGAGTATTGCGCTGTCTGAAACTACACACCTCGGGCCGTCAGTATGGCGGACAAACTTCTGAATGATTTCGAAGACCGGATTGAGAACCTCTGTTTGATTCCATCCGATGGTGGCGTCTTCGAGGTCACCGTCGATGGGTCCCTGGTCTACTCCAAGCGCAAGACCGGGCGCCACGCCTCCTATGAGGAGGTGCACGACGCGGTCGCACGCAAGGGGTAGCAGGGTCGAAGCGCCGCATCTCAGGATTGGTGCTGCCGAAGCGATCGCGGCGGCTCGGCCGAGCCGCCGCGATTTCATCCCCGGTCCGCCCGCGTTCCGCCCGCTTGCACGGAACGACCAGCTGGCGCCGAATCAATGGCCCGGAGCGGATCGCTTGTGCCGTCATCACCTTTCACTTGCCGATCGATTGAGGAATCAACCCCCGAACGCGGAGAAGGACGAAAGTCGGAGTGCGGCTGATCTGTACCTGTTCCTGGATTGCGGGAAGCCATGGACAATCGACCAATCGCTGATTCGGGTGATCGGGCGCTGCTCCTCGATCACCGGGGCAACCGGTTCATCATGACACTCGAGGCCGGCGGTCGCTTGCACACCAACTTGGGTGTCATCCTCCATGACGCCATCATTGGTCTACCATGGGGTCACCGGATCGAGAGCCACATGGGCCATCCCTTTTTAGTCCTACGCCCGAGCCTGGCCGATTCAATCGCGGCCCTCAAGCGCGCAACGCAAATCATCTACCCGAAAGACGCCGCCTACCTGCTCGTGATGATGGACATCCACGATGGCACACAGGTCGTCGAGGGTGGCACCGGCAGCGGAAGTTTCACGATGATGCTGGCACGGGCGGTCGCGCCCTCCGGCCATGTCTACACCTATGAGGCCGTCCGCGACACCCTCAATCTGGCGCGCAAGAACCTGGCGTTGGTGGATCTGGAGCGCCACGTGACCTTCTACCACCGCGACATCGCCGCGGGGTTCGATCAGCGCGATGTGGACGCAGTCTTCCTCGACGTCCGTGAGCCGGGCGACTACCTCGATCACGTCGTCGCGGCGCTTCGACCCGGCGGTTTCTTCGCGACCCTCGTTCCGACGACCAACCAGGTGAGCGATGTGCTCGCGGCGATGCAGAGCACCCCCCTGGCAGATGTCGAGATTAGCGAGTTACTGCTACGCCACTACAAGCCCGTGCCGGCACGTCTCCGGCCCGATGATCGGATGATCGGACACACCGGTTTTCTGATTGTGGCACGCTATCTCCCGTTCGCCGCCGCTCCCCCGCCCGCCCAACCCCAC
>DOUV01000260.1:0-8157 GCA_003520455.1 Chloroflexota bacterium
CCGTCGTAGAGCGCCGGCTCGCCGTGGAAGGCCAGGTCCAGCAGCCGGTCGCGCTCGTCGCGGTCGCGCAGCAGGGGCGCCAGCGCGCGTACGAGCGCGTTGAAGAGCGGGGTGCTCAGGCGCATCCTCACGGTCCTCCCTTCATCCGATGGTCAGCGTCGCCGGGTCCACGCCGGATCCCGTGAGCAGGCGCGGCACGTCGCTCTCACCCGGCGCCACGAAGGAGAGTTCGTTGCGCCCCAGCTCGAAGGCGGTCTGGAGCGCGCGCCCGTAGCCCAGCGCGCGGTAGAAGCCCGCCGCGAAGGCCACGGCAGAGGTGTCGGCGATCCGCCGCGTCATGCCGATGACGCAGGGGATGCCGGCCTGCTCCACCAGCGCCCGGGCCTGCTCCTCCGACCAGCAGGCGTTCAGCAGGACGCAGCGGATGTCGTCGCGCAGGATGCGGAACAGGTCGCTCAGGATCTCCGGATCGAGGGGGCGCACGTTGCCGCTGGCGTCTTCCAGCACCAGCACGCCGCCGCGCTCCCCGTGCCCGGCAAAGTGGACCAGGTGCGGGCGGTGCGCCAGCAGGCTGCGCGACAGGTCGGTGTCGCGCACGGCCCACTCCTGATCCAAATGGAAACGGTCGCGCAGGTCGGCCTCGCGCAGCCGCTCGCGGATCGTGCGAACCTCGTGATCGAGCCGCAGGTGGGTCGTATCTTTTGGGTTGGCCGCCAGGAAGAGGACCCGGATCGGGCCGGCGCCCGGCGACGCGGATGCTCGCAGCGTGGCGGTGGGTGCCTCGTAGGGGGCGAGCAGCGCGTCGAGGAAGGCGGCCTCCTCCTCCTGCCCGGCCACGATCTCGCGCACCTCGCGCAGGAGGGAGACGAGCGCCGGCTGCCCGGTCGCGGCCAGCGTGCCGTGCGCCTGGAGGACGCGGACCAACTGCTGGCTGAAATCCTGTGGGCTGGTATCGAAGTGCAGGGCCTCCCGGAACGCAAGCAGCCCGGCACGCTCCAGCAGGTTCTCACGCTGCAGGGGTGTCAGCACGCCTGCGCGGGCCGCGATGAGGCGGACCAGCCGGCGGTGCTGTTCGGGGGTCAGGGGGAGCTGAGCCATCGGATTCGATTCCTGTCGGGGCGCGTCGCCGTCAGGCCGAAGCGTGAACCGCTTCTATTTTCGCGCATCCGCCCGTGCGGCACAACCTGCTCCCGCGTGCCTGCGCGGGGTACCCGGTGGTGCCGGCTCCTGTCAATGGGTTTGCCTGGCCTCCGACCCCCGCGTCTTTGTGCAGGTGGAGGTCACGACTGGCCTGCGCCGCCTCTGCTCGCTGTTGCTCCCCTCTGGATCTAACATAAGAGAGATCAAGACTGATGGGGATTGACGGCACTGATGATTATGACTTAGAATAAAAACCGCATCTATACTTTCAAAGAACACGCGCTCGCCGGCAGATTCTTGCTAATCTTTGAAAAGATCGCTCTTATTGGAATACGGTGTCCTGGGGCGAAGGCGGAGGTGCGACGCACTTCGGAAAGTGCGTCGCACCTGATCCGCGCACGCTACTCCAATTTGAGCGAAACTATTATCTTGTCTTCGCCAGCCAGAACTATCTTGGACTGGCGAAGATGAAAGAGGCTATCGTGACGAACAAGCCGGCCGCCAGGAGGTCGGCCTCAAGTCGGCGGGCCACTTCCGACCAGGCCATGACACTCTCTCGCGCAAGCGCCGCCGGCTCGATGGCATAGAGCCGGGCGATGAAGGCATCGGCGTAGCGATCGTCAACCTGCTGGCGGTAGACGACTGGAAACGGTATGAGCCCGGTTGAAGTCAAGAGGGCAGCATTCTTCAAGAGGTCAAAGGCGTCCAGGGCCTGGGTCCAGGAGGTCTGGTTGAACTCGTGGCCGCGGTGGAGCCAGGCGAGCACCAGGCGCCAGTGATCATCACGAAACTCGGCCGGCAGCAGAACCTGAAGCACGGAGCCGCCTTTCCTGCAACGGAGCGTTCTGACAATGATGGACCCACAACAACAGGTGCGTATTCCCAACAACCGCGTACAGTATACCACCGGACAGGCCGCAGGTCTTGTCCCTGGCAGGCCAGGCGGTGGGCGGTAGAGGACGCCCGTGTGGTCATCGGTCCGCGAGATACCACACCGGGCAGCGATTGGACGCTGGTCTCAGGGCGAGGAATGTGAGCCGGGACGAGGAGCCTCCTTACGCCCGCATCGCCGAGGACACCCCTCTGGGCGCGGCGATCTATCCGTTCCTTGAGAACCTGGGGCGTGCCTGGACCATCGTCGCCTACGACCTCGATGCGGAGGTGACACCACGTGAGGTGGATACCTTCGGGCTGAGCGAGCCGACCTTGCGCTGGGTGGGAGATGATGGTGTCTCCGACCTGTACGTGGACGGGATGACGACTGAAGAGTTCCTGGCGGCGACGGGGCTGGAGCTGAGTCTGGCCAAGGGAGGCTTTGTTCTCTCGAAGCGTATCAGCCGGATCATGCGGCCGCACGTCGTGAGCGGGTTCTTCGATGCCGGCGAGGTCGCCATTCGCTACCTGGACCAGGACGAGGCCGGGAAGAAGGTCTGGGACGGGGCGGGGGTGATCAGCCGGGCGATGCTGCGCAAGTTCGTGCTGTCGGACGAGATGGAGCCGGCGAAACGGGCGCGGCTGGAACGCGAGCTGGCGACGGTCCGGCGGGTGGAGTTCACGATCCTCTCGGAGCGCGGCCAGGACAAGGGGCACGCGATCGTGGCGGACGAGTTGCCTGACGGGATGGACTTTCTGCTGCCGCGCGAGACCAAGCGCGAGGTACGCCTGACGAGCGGCAGGACCTTTGTTGGCATCAGCGCCGTCCATGGCGCGGCCGAGATGCGATTGGATATCCAGTCGGTGGTGAATCTGTACCCCTTCTTCGAGCCGGAGCAACTCCTTGAGTGGCTGCGGCAGGAAGGGGATCTCTTCCTGGAGGGGATCGAGGCGGGGCGGGTCAATGAGGCGATGCAGCAGATAGACCGCCACGCGACGCTGGAGGAGGTGACGGGCTGGCACCTGCGCGAGTTCGTGGCCTCGGGCGGCGACGTGCGCTGGTTCCCCAGCCTGGTGCGCACCCTGGTGGACCAGCATCTGGCCCGACTCAACCACTCGACACTGGAAAACCTGCGCCTGCCGATCCCTGGCGGGCGGCTCTACGTCATGCCGGCGGCGGTGGGGTGGGCTGCGGGGTTGAACGGGCTGGATGTGCCCCGGGGACAGATCCAGCTGGATGTGGCAGGCGGCACGGCCTGGGTCAACGACGAGGACTGGCTCCGGCTGCCGGACTCCCCGAAGGACGCCGGCATCGCTGCCATTCTTGGAGGCGCTGACAACGACGACGCCCTCTGGCTCCACCCCTTCACCGACCACGACGGCGAGCGCAAGGTGCTGGCCTGGCGTAGCCCGAACCAGCCGGGCGAATACCTGCTCCTCCGGCCTACGGACGACTCCGATGATCTTTGCTGGTCTGCCCCCGGTGGCGAAGAGATCTCTTTCCCATCTGGGGATAGCCGGCTACTTGGACCCCGGGCAGATCGCTTGATGCCGGACTATCTGGGCCTGGTAGACCCGGACACGGCCGGAGGGCTGGGAGAAGGTCAGGAGTACGATGTTGGTGTGGTGCAGGCGACGGTCGAGCGGGCTCGGGCCAACCGGGGCGCCTTGGGGCAATACTGCAACGCGCTGATGCTGGCGAAGGCGCTCTTTGGTGGACTACCGGAGCGGCCGCCGGCGCCGCTTGAGGACATCATTGATAGCGCCGTGAAGACCGGCGCCGACCTGAGCGACGTGCGTACATGGTGCCAGGTGTATTCGCAGGAGCTCGTGCGCAAGGAAACACCGGTGCCTGCGATTCTGCACCGGCGGTTGAGCGTGCCTGGGAGACGGCGAGCAAGTGTCAGGGCGACCACCGAGCACTGGCTGGACCGGCTGCTGGCGGGCGTACAGGCCCATATTCAAGCGGTGGAGGCGCGGCGAGAGGTGCTGGCTGGAAAGGCCTACCCACCTCGGCGGCTCTTCGATGGCGTCTTCGACGAGCCGGAGATGATCGAGTTAGGCGCGCGCTTCAACGCCGTCTACGCTGGGACGTTGAACAGGCGCAAGATTGGCGCGGTGCCCCAGGAGACGCGCCTGGCGATGGCTCGGCAAGCCGCTGAGAGCTTCCTCGACCAGTTCCTGCCGGAGCGCCAGGAGGCAATCCTGCGCGGGGCGATGGTCTCGCTGGCGATGAACGACCGGCCGGGGCGGGGGGATGCGGCGGTATGGCTGGGCGACGTCACCGTAGGAGGCGTGGTGCTGCCAGGGGGGCGGCGGGTGGGGGGCGAGCGACAGCCGGGGATCGCACGACGCTCGATTCGTGCCTTAAGGGCAATTGGGCTGCTCGATGAGATTGACCAGACAGCGGACGGGATGTTGGTCTACCCGGCTGCTGAGGTGCGTGAGCCCGTCGTGCAGACCCTGGGCATCCAGCAGGTCTGGTTCAATCGATTATGCAGGCAGGCGGAGAGTCAGGGGCGCGAGGTACCCACCGCAATGAGCGAAGTACCGCGGCATCTGGCCGACCAGGTCAAGCGTGAGGTAGAGCGGCTGGCGCGGGGCGTTTGGCGGGACTTGCGGCTAGAAGTGCGCCAGGAAGGCAGCCAACAGGTTGCCTACACCCCAGATGGGAAGCGCTTCGGTGTCTTGAGTTGTGATAGTCCGACCTCCTGTGGGCAGACGATCACGATCCGGGGCGCATTCGTTCATGATGGGAACCTCTGCGTGGTGGTAGGAGGAGAGATCACCTCGGCAGACGGCAGGGAGCACCTGTCCTGATGCGACACCCCGGCTTTTGAGTGCTCACAGAGGCTCAAAACGCACCGGGCGGCGCGGCATCCGGCCCCACCTCGAGCATCCTGAGAAAGAATTGAACCTGCTGGATCAGGGTAGGATCGCGGGCGAACTGCGCTAAGAGATCAGCCACGGCCGTGTCTTCGACCACGAAGAGGGCGGGCGAGACCTCCAAGGCGGCAGCGACCTCGGCCAGCTTCGCGACAGACAGGGCCCGGCGGCCATGCTCGTAGTGGATCAAGGTGTCGCGGGGCCAGGCAAGCCGTGCCGCGAGTTCTGCCTGGCTCAGACCGGCCGCGCGGCGAGCAGCGGCGATCCGCTTTCCAACCTGCCGGGCGAACACTTCACGACTGGTCATCAAGGCCCTCCAGCGGCAATTGCGCCTCTGTGAACGGACGCCCTGAGACGGCCTCGTAGGACCGGCGCAGAAACTCGACGCACTCATCATACCGCGCGGCGGGAAGATGCTCGTACTTGGCGATGCGGTAGCGCGCCTTCAGGGTTGCCCAGCAGCCGGCAACCGCGGCGCCGAACTCGATCCCCTCCTGTTCCACCCGCGCTTGCGCCCACAGGTGAACCAACTGATAGATCTCGCCGCGCTGAGAAGGCGAGATGCTGCCGGTGCGGCGAAGCTGCGCCTCAAGCGCACGCAGGCGCTGCTCATGGTCGCGCCAGGCCTCGCGGGCCTTCTCCTGGCTTTCTTCCAAAGCCTGTTGGCGTGTGGCGAGCCCGTGCATGGCATCGTCGAAGCGGCGCAGGTCCCCCAGGTCCTCAATCTGCCGGCTTGGTCCTTCAGGAAGCCCAGCTGCATGGGCAATGGCGTCGTAGACCTGGCGTACGCTGAAGAGCCGCAGGTAGCGCAGCCGTTCCTGGACAAGGGGGCTGGCGCGGGCGCGGTTGACGGTCGTAATCCAGGTAGGGACGAACTCGAGGATCAAGAACTCTTGCTCTTGCGGGCCGCCAGCCGTCATGACGCGGAGGGTGAACAGCCCATCGCGGAGATCAGGGTCAACGCGCAGGCGGCGGACCTGGGACTCGCGGCGCAAGCCGACGGCCGTGCATAAGTCGCGCACTGACAGTACGATGGTGCCGTCATCGAGGCGTGCGGCAAGAACTGGGGTCTCGAAAAAGGTGACAACCAGGGTTTCATGGGGAAGCATTATGGGTATTCCTGAGCCTTCTTGTCCTCTCCGGACAATAAAAGTGTATCATGCAGCCCCTCTGTTGTCAAGCATGGGAGGACCTGAAATTGTCCATACAGGACAACTTAAGTGTGATCGAAGGAAGGGTTCGCGTTCTACGTGGCTGAAACGTGTCGGTATATTACACAAGGCATGTCCATTCTGGACAAAAGGGGGTGCCGTATGGCATCCCCTTTTTGAGGCGAGTGTGAGATGGCGATGTCCCTTCCTGTCAGCCCCCCCTTTTTTCCAGTGTCGGTTCTCACGTTTATGAGGCTGTCGTATGAGGGGTGATCATGCCGCGGGCGCGACATGGTGGCGTAACACGGGGCACCGAACCGGGTCCGGCGCGTGCGTTGGAGCACGACGCTGTTTGAATAATGAGCCGGGCTGCCTTAGACTCCGCACCACGTTCATTGTTGTCCGCTGAAACCTCTGGCTACCATGTGCGCACCGGGATGAAGATGAAAGAAGCAGCGCAATGATGACCTCATTTGAAGCCTCCTTCCCGAACATTGCGTCCTTTGTCAATACCCATGGCTACGTGGAGATCGGCTACGATGACGATAGCCCACTGACCTCATTTATTCGCGCACTTGACCCTGGCGGCATGGTCTGGGAAGGGAAGGATTCCTACGAGACGATGGAGGAGGCGTTTCAGGATCTGGAACAAGGCCTCAACGAGTGGGCGCGCATGTACGGGATAGATTTGTAGCTGTTGTGCCTATCAATGCTTCCATGCTCTGATACGCAATGAAGTCTCCTACGCCAGGCAACGCCAGCACAGGCCGATCCAACAACAAGATGATTGGAAGGCACTCGGTTGAGATGGCGGTCCGGTGCTTGACCCCAGCTCCACTACCTCTCCTGATCAGTCCCCCACGTCCTTGTACGTCACGCGCCACCTACGCCTCTCCGAGGTCGGTTTGGTCGGAGACATCGACAGAAGTGATGGCAGGCCATAGTACAGCCAGCGGTGCAACTATTGGCATCTTGAACGGAAGCTCCAGATGTGGTATGGCTGCTTCAATTGCCAGTTGAGCACCCTCTACGGTGGTTTTGACCAGAGTCGCATCCGCCGGTGAGCCGGAGTTCCGAAGCCGTCGGAGACCCCGCGTTGCCAGCACTTCATTCAGAGAGTCGAGCAGTTCCCAATCGTGGAGGATGCGATGTGAAGTTGTGTCCGTTATCTCGACACCTGCTATAACGGAACGAACGATGCCGGCTTCCGTGGTGACCTGGTCAGTGATCGAGAAGATAACAAGTGGTCTGGGGAGCGTATCTTGAGGGATAGCCGTTATGGAGGCAGTGTATTCCTTCGCCTGTTGGAGTGCCTGATCGAAGACGCGGTGCCCCACCCCTACAACTCTTTGAGCCGCGTCGCGTCCGCGTGTGCTTCTTGAGATAATCAGATTGTCGTAGCTCGGACGAACGGCTGGATCTTCAAGCCACGCATCTGGTGTCTTGAATGATAGTTGTCCATCATCCTCTCGCACTTGCCGGTTGTTCAATGTTAACATCAAGCGCAGGAAGGGTTTTAGGGCAGGAAGGTCACTTTTCGGCATTTTGTCTGAGGCCATCTGGTAGTCGAACTTTGCTGCGTAGCCCACGAGTTCCCTGACCGCCTCCACGGCGTCCTTCCCTCCAAATTGGGCCGTTTTCCGGTCAAACCAATCAGAAAGTGCTTCTTTGGGGATAGGGCGTCAGTATCGAGAGCGACGAGTACACGTGGCGCGCCGACTATCTCCGAACAGTCCCCGCGGCTATCAGGTTCGTCAGCGCCGAGCCGTTGCTCGGCCCCTTACCGGCGCTGAGCCTCGCAGGAATTCACTGGCTGATTACGGGCGGCGAGAGCGGGCCAGGACATCGACCGTGTGACCCTGATTGGGTCCGTGACCTTCGTGATCGCTGCGTGGCGGCAGGAGTCGCCTTCTTTCATAACCAGTGGGGCGGGCGGACGCCGAAGGCCGGCGGGCGGCTGCTCGACGGTCGTACCTGGGATGAGTATCCTCAGGAGCCGGTGCCCGCGGCGGTTGCCTGAGTTCGATTGTAGCTATACAGTGCATGACACTCTCCTGAAAATAGCCCGCAGCGCTGTTCGCCATGGCACGGCGCCAATTTTCATTTC
>DOUV01000260.1:8258-15296 GCA_003520455.1 Chloroflexota bacterium
ACTCGCACCAATTCGCCAACAGGATCGTGCATTCCTGGCACTGCCTCATCCCCCGCTTCCCCCCACCGCCGGTGTTCCACTTGAGCGCCCCACCGCGCTCCGCGATCCCCTGAAGAGAGCGGGCCGGCACTGTGAAGTGCCGGCCCTGCTGACTATTGAGACTCGCGCGGCGCGCGCCTCGTGCTACTCTGGGTTGACGAGTGTAACCTCCTTGCACCACTGGAAGCGATCGGTGATCTCGCTCCGGAAGCGCGTGTTGGCCCAGGCACAGACTTCCGCGCGACCCGGCTCGAAGCCGGCGGGGCCACGGGCCACGGCGTTGACGGTCCAGAATTGGACGTCGTCGGCGTCCTCAGCGATGCAGAAGTCCTGGGTGTGGCCCTGGGCCACAGCCCTGGTCGAGTCTTGCGTGACGACCACGCGGATGCGGACCATCTCGCCCCTGTCGCAGACAATATGGCCCTTCACCTCGATGTGGCGCAGGTTGGCCGTCAGGTCGAGCGTCGATTGGATTTGGGGGGAGATGATGCGGGTGACGATCCGCATGGCCGGATCGGCCCGGTCGCGGACAGGGATGACCTCAGTGGCGGCCTGGACCGGAGCTGGCGTCGCCAGGGTGAAGGCCAGGCCGTAGAGAACCAGGGCAATGACAGTGATCGTAAGAACCATACCGAGACGACCTGCACGAGATTTCATGATCGCTCCTTTCATTCCTTTTCGGAGTCGCAGACTCGGCTTCTTCTCTGTATTCAGCACCACCATAGCGAGAATCTGGGGACAATCCAACCCGCTTTGGAGAGATCTTAAACCTGACAAAGGCCGGTCCGGGTGGCTTACGAAAGTGAGGGGTACAGACACGCCGGTCGCATCGCTGCCGGCCGGCATAGTGAACGACAGGGGATGAGCCATACCGATCGAGCACATTGAGACACTGCGGACCCGTGAGAGCAGCCCGGGCGAGCATGAGGTCGTCGAGAAAACGCTCCTCCCTCCCTGAGGTGCCGACGCCAGCCTCGCCGTTGTCGGCCGGCCTCACCCGCACGCCGAGGGCGAGGAGAAGGTGACCGGCCGCGCCCGCTACGCCTACGACATCCGCCTGCCGGGACGGCTCTCCGCGAGCGTTCTGCGCAGCCCTCTGCCCCACGCGCGAATCCGGCGCATCGATACCTCCAAAGCGAAAGCCCTGCCGGGCATGCAGGCGATCCTCAGCTTGACCAATGCGCCGAAAATCGAGTGGTACAAGAACGTTTTGCTCTTCGATCCCATCCTCCGTTTCGTCGGGGACGAGGTCGCCGGCGTGGCCGCCGAGGAGCTTGGCCTGCCAATCGAGCGCGTAGCTCTGCAGATCGGCGACACCGCCAACGGACCCTACGCGCCTATCAGCGCGGGGAGCGCCACCCAGGCCACGATCGGTCCAGCGGTGCGCGCCGCGGCGGCCGATGCGAAGCGGCAGTTACTCGAAGAGGCCGCAAAAATCCTCGAGGAGCCGCCCGACCGCCTGCGGGTGCGCGATGGCAAGATCTGTGTCGAGAGCCGGCCGAAGAATTCGGTTCCCGTCGAGGAGGTCACCGCGCACATCGCCCCGCACATGATCCTGGGCCAGGGCGCCCGCGGCCCCAACCCGCGGGACAAGTCGCTGTGAACCTTCGGTGCCCAGTGCGTCAAGGTCGAGGTTGAGGTGGAGACGGATGAGGTGACCCTTCTCCGGGTCGTCGCCGCCCAGGACTACGGGACCGCCGGCGACTGACCAGTTCAGTTCCCCAACGGGTTTCCGCTCGTCGTGCAGCACAGCACCACCGACTGGTGGGCAAATTAGCAAATTGCCTTCGAGTGAACACGTGCTTCGGCTCGCGACTGGGGCTGCCGGAGTCCATCCAGGTCGACGGCCGGCAGAAAGGCAAGTGCCACCCGGGCAACGAGGCCCGAGCGGCACTGTAGGGAGAGGAAAGAAACGATCCTGGCGGCGTGGCCCGGCGATCCCCTCATGAAACGGACATCTGCTCTCCTGACGGATTGATTCTACGGGACTCTTGGCGCTTCGATCAACAGGCGAAAAGGGGGATAGACCCGGGACAAAGGTCCTTTCAGGGCGAACGGAGAGTCGTGAGAAGCACGGCATTCCGAGCGTGTTGAGCCCGGTAGGCCTCATGATGCTCACGTAGACTTCCCTTCTCCACTGGGCGGGCACTTGCGAAGGGAATCGGGCCGGGATGGATTCCTGATCCGTGCATCCCGCTGGTGCGCCTTCGGATGATCGCCCAATCGCGCACTGATCAAGATTCGCCGGATCTTCCGATACCGGCCACCGCCGCAGCAGGGGGCCGGCCGAGAAAGCGCGAGGGGACGAAAAGCTGTTGCCGGTCCGAAGCCGCTGTACCTGTGCAGAAGAAGTGGGAACGCTCACGCCAGGCGAGACGGAGAGGATGGAAGAAAAGGTTCACCGGATGCTGAACAAGCATTGACACGCTCGTGACAGTCGTTACAATGAGATCAGCCGGAAGGCCATCGGCGAACATCGGAGAGGTCGTTGCGCGGAGAATCCGTGGCATGTTGCGTGCTTTGTTCCCATTCTGGCGACGACTGCTTCGTTGCCACACTCGCCGATCTACCCTCATCACCACCGAACAGAGAGGAGACAAGAACCATGGACAGCGGGATGCCGGCACCCGAAGGCGAAATCAGCAATGATGACAGAACGTGGGCACTGCTTACGTACGTCCTCAGCCCGATTGTTCCCATTATCGTCATGATAATGGAGGAGAAGAAGAACCGCCCCTTTCTCAAGGCCCATAATGCCCAGGCGTTGGTCCTGGGCATCATCCAGGTCGTGCTCTGGATGATCGCGCCCTTCGGTCTCTGTATCCCGGCGCTGGCCGCCATCGCTGTCTTCATATTGCAGGTCTACTACGGTGTGCAGGCCTACAACGGGAAATACGTGACGATTCCCTGGGTCACAGACTTTGTGAAGCAACAGGGCTGGGCGTAAATACCTTCGCTCTTCTTGGAACATCGTGAGCGGTGAGACCGGAGCGGAGGTGCGACGCACTTCGGAAAGTGCGTCGCACCTGGCCTCCGCTCCCGCGCGACTCGAAGCCAACGCCAAATTGGCCCTTCCACGCTTCCTCCACCCCTCTTTTCCAGGAGCACGATGTGGTCACGATTTCGATCGGGGAAGTCGTGACCCCGGCGTGACTGTCGGTAGATGGCCTGAAGGTGGGTTCTTGCTGTAATCATTTCAGCATTCGGGATGGGAATGATATTGTCCTATCCCGAATTGCGACGGAGGTGGTCAGTATCCTTACCCACTCTCTGTGCATTCCTTGACGTTCCCGCAGTTCTCCCGTGGCGCAGTCTATGCTGCGCCTATTTTTGTCCGAGAAGCCTCGTAGGCGCTTTCGCAGACGAAGATGTGCCCCTCTTCTTGCACACCGCTCATCGGATAGGTTGCCTGCCAGCGGTGATCGTTCGGCGACGTCAACAATGAAGAGCAGATGACGCAAATACGCCAGGATGCTCGTAGACCGTAAGCCTTTCTCGCTGAATCTGTGCTGATCGGTGCATTACGCTCTCTGGGGCACTATCCGCATTCTACTGGCTGCAACGGGCTGAACGCGTGTGAGCCCGCGATGCCGGATCAGCGAAACCACTTCCCTCTATTGGACTCTTCTCGCAACCACTTCGCCTGTCATCATCACCTGTTGATGACACAACGAACGAAAACTCGACGAATCTCAACCTGAAGTTACAGCTTGAAAGGCCTACCCACCGGCAAGTGAAGCCGGCGATTGACCCTCTGCTTTGGCAGGCAAGACTCGCGAGTGTTGTTACGGACACTCAGGCAATTGTGGAAGAGGCAACATTGCAGGCCAGGAACCAGGGAGCGCTGCTCGTGGGGCGTATGAACCTGATCGTCGTGAAAAATGAGCATCAAATGAGCATTTTTTGATCTGGAAGTTGGTACCGGGGTGCAGTAGAGTGCAATTATGACGCTGGCGCCTGCGCTGGCCCATCGCCCGTAAGGGGGCGCCCTTCGCAGCAAAAAGCACGTTGTTCCCTCGTCTGGCCTCGCCGATGGATCGAACTGGGCGTTTCCTGGCCTGGCGGGGTGTCTTCTCAAGGTCTACTTTGAGCGACGGAGACTTTGGTTCGGCCAGGCGCCTGTTTGGAATTCTCGCCCCTTGGGCCGCGCGTGCACAACTCGCGATCTGCACGAGCCCGGCTTCGTCGGGTGATGAACGAAGCCGTGTGACGATCCAGCAGCGCGTGCGGCCCTGGACGGCATAGAAAGGAGGTCCCTATCAGCCAACAGAACCGTGCCTCCCCCTCTCCGGCACGCAACGCGTGCCCGCACGTGGTTCAGCGTGGCCCCGTGCCATCTCCGATCGTACTCTCAAGGAGAAGGACCCATGCGCAGAGTAATTTTTGGCCTCATGGCCGCCATCCTCGCTCTTTCGATCGCGGTTGGACTGGCACCGCAAACCAGCGCCAGCAGCCACCGCGAGGCGCCGATGATCGCCGATGACCCGACTGCGGATGTCACCGATGTCTACGCGTTCGTCAGCCCCGACTCGCCCGACACCGTCACCATTATCGCCAACTGGATCCCGTTTGAAGATCCGGCGGGTGGTCCCAACTTCTATAAGTTCTCGGCGAACGCGCTCTACGAGATCCAAATCGACAACGACGGTGACGCTCGAGCCGACATCACCTACTCGTTCCGCTTCCGCAACCACATTCGCAATCCCAACACCTTCCTCTACAACACCGGCCCCATCACCTCGTTGAGCGACCCGGATTACAACCAGTTCCAGACCTACGAGATCGGCCGCCACCGACGGCAGACCGGTGGGGGTCCGGTGCGTGTGCGCTTCGAGACCTTGGCCACGAACCTGATCGTGCCCCCGGTCAATATCGGCCCCGCCTCCACACCGGATTACGAAGCGCTGGCGAGCATGGCGATCTACTCCCTGCCCGGCAACCGCAAAGTGTTCGTCGGCCAGCGCGACGATCCCTTCTTTGTCGATCTGGGCGCCATCTTCGATCTGCTGACCATCCGCCCCGGCCCACCGGGCAACATGGGCGGCGGGCGAGACGACCTGAGCGGCTTCAACGTTCATACCATCGCCTTGCAAGTCCCCATCACCGACCTGACCCGCGACGGTCAGATGCCGGTCAAGTACGATGACCCGAACGCCGTCATCGGCATCTGGGCGCAAACTTCCCGGCCGAATGTGACGGTGATCGACCAACGGTTCGACACACCGCCGGCCCAACCACGCTTCGTGCAGGTCTCGCGCCTGGGCAACCCGCTGGTCAACGAAGTGCTCATCCCGCTCGCGAAGAAGGATGAGTTCAACCACATGGAGCCCTACGGTGATCCTGAGTTCGAGCCGTACATCCTTAATCCCGAGCCGGCTGTGCTGCTCAACGCGCTCTACGGACTGAGCGTACCGACGACGAACCGCACGGATCTGAAGGCCGTACTCCTCACCGGCGTACCGAAGGGCTTGATTCCAGGATTCGCCACCTTTACCGGCCCTCGCTCGGCCGATATGCTGCGCCTCAACCTGGCGATCCCGCCCTCGGGGAGCCCCCAGCGCCTCGGCGTTCTCGGGGGCGATCTCGATGGATTCCCCAACGGTCGCCGTTTGACCGACGACGTGGTGGATATAGAACTGCAGGCTGTTGCTGGTGCCGTCTTGGCGGCATTGGACCCGAGCGTCCCCCCGCCGCCGCCGCTGGGTGATGGTGTCAATCAGAACGACGTCCCCTTCCTGCCCACCTTCCCGTACGTGGCGACGCCACACCAGGGCTTCGAGCACTCGCACCACCGGATGGAGCCGCCGACCGCGGCCCAATAGAGCCTGATCCCATCCCGGGTTCCCCGCCCGGCTCGCGCCAGTGCGGGGAACCCCCTGGAGCAGAAAGTGATGCACCCACTCACGAGACACTCGCGCCGGGTGTGGGTGGTGGCCTGCAGCCTCTTCGCACTATGGCTGGTCGCTGGGAGCACCCTGATCGCGTGGCAGCGAGCCACGGCCCTGCCGGCCGCCCCGGCGGAACGCGCGCTGGTGCTGAGCGCGGAGCAGCGGTCACGCACGCCGACCGATCGCTACCTCGAGCAGCTCCAGCTCCGCCTGCGCGACAACCCGGCCGATCTCCGGGCCATGGTCCAGTACGGGCACGTGCTGCTGCAGAAAGCGCGCGAGACTGCCGATCCAGGTTATTACAACCGCGCAGAAGCTGCCTTCGCCAAGACGCTGGCGCTCGACCGGCAGAACGTCGATGCCCTCCTCGGTCAGGGTTCCCTGGCTCTGGCGCGCCACGATTTCGCCACGGCCCTGCGCTGGGGCGAGCAGGCCCAGGCTTTGGCCCCTGACCGCGCCGCGGTCTACGGTGTCATCGCCGATGCGCAAATCGAGCTCGGGCGCTACGACGCGGCGGCCGCGACCTTACAGACGATGGTCGATCTGCATCCCGACCTGGCAGTCTATAGCCGCATATCCTACCTGCGCGAGTTGCACGGCGACATCGCCGGAGCGATCGAGGCGATGACGATGGCAATCGACGCAGGCGCGCCCTACCCTGAGAACAGCGCCTGGACGATTGTCCAACTGGGGATGCTCCACTTCAACCAGGGGGATCTGTCGGCCGCGGAGTACGAGTTCCAACGAGCGCAATCGATCATTCCCGACTATCTCCCGGCGCTGGCCGGGCTGGCGCGGGTTCGGGCCGGTCAGGGGCGGCTGGAGGAAGCCCTCACGCTGGCGGCGAAGCCCGTCGAGCAGCTCCCCCTGCCCGCATACGTCATCCTGTACGGAGAGTTGCTCGAGGCGGCCGGGCGTAAGCCGGAGGCGGCGCAGCAGTTCGAGTTGGTGCGGGCCTTGCAGCAGTTGGCAGCCGCGAACGGGGTGGTCACCGACCTGGAGATGGCGCTCTTCGAGGCCGACCACGGCGATCCGACCCGCGCAGTAGCACTGGCGGAGGCGGCGCGGGCGACGCGCCCCAGCATCCTGGCCGACGATGCGCTGGCCTGGG
>DOUV01000282.1 GCA_003520455.1 Chloroflexota bacterium
CCCGGGATGAATGCGGCGATCCGCGCGGTCGTGCGCGGGGGACTGGCCGCGGGGTGGCACGTCTTCGGCGTCGCCCACGGGTTCGCGGGCCTGATCAACGGGGAGTTTCGACTGCTCACAGCCCGTGATGTCGGTGGCATCATGCAGCGCGGTGGTACCATGCTGGGCAGTGCCCGCAGCCGCGAGTTTCGCACTGAGGCTGGCCGCCGCCAGGCGCTGCGTGAGATCAACCAGCACGGGATTGACGGTCTGGTGGTCATCGGTGGAAACGGCTCTCAGACCGGTGCCTCGCTACTCGCGGATATGGGCTATCCCGTCGTGGGCATCGCCTCGACGATTGACAATGACCTGATGGGGAGCGATATCACCATCGGCACTGATACCGCGCTCAACATTGCGTTGGAATCGGTAGATCGCCTCAAGACCACGGCGAGTAGCCATCAACGCGCCTTCCTGGTCGAGGTCATGGGTCGCGACTGTGGCTACCTGGCGTTGATGACCGGCCTCGCGGGCGGCGCCGAGGCAGTCGTCGTCCCTGAGGTTCCCACAAAGCCGGAAGCGGTCCTCGCCGAAATCGAAGAGGCCTACATGCGCGGCAAATCGCATGGGCTGATCATCGTGGCCGAGGGGGCAACCCCCAACACAGCCGCACTGGCCGATTACCTTACCGGGTACCGTGAACGGATCGGCTTCGACGTGCGCGTAACGATTCTGGGCCACGTCCAGCGCGGAGGCGACCCCACCGCCTTTGACCGCCTCCTGGCCACGCGCTTGGGCGCTGGCGCGGTCGCGGCGCTGAGCCGCGGCGAGCAGAGTGTGCTCGTTGGCCTGCACGGCAACCAGATCGGCACGACACCGTACACTGAAGTGATCGGGCGCCAGAAGCCGCTCGACCCCGATCTCATTAAACTGGCCGAGATCATGGCGCGCTGAACGAGCGCAGCGCGCTCAACGGGAGAGGCCGGTCGCCGTGTCAGCCGGGCCTCTGTTCTTCAGCGAGCCAGCCATTTGAGGAGCGGCGGGTGGTCTGAGGGCGAGCACGCCTGCGCTCAGGCACAGCATTGCGGAGAAATCGGGAACCGGCTGGGCGGAAGGCGTAACGTGTTGGAAGCCGGAGGTGGGGCGGCCGCGGCATGGGCGCGATTGTAAACGGCCTCTTCCGATTGCCGAATTCGATGCCGGGCTGACTTGTCACTCTGGCGACCCCTCACTAAAATTTACCTGCTCCAGTAGATGCTTCGGCGGTCAGTCGCTGGCATTCGATTCGGAGCGGATACCACACTCATCATTTCGTGTTCCTGCTCAGGAGTGAAAACGTGTTTTACTTTGATCCTCTCTATTTCCTTTTTGCGCTACCGGCGTTGCTACTGGGCTTCTACGCCCAAATGAAAGTCCAGGGCGCCGTCAACAAGTACTCCCAGGTTGGTACGATGCGGGGGGTCACCGGCGCGCAGGTTGCTCGCATCCTGCTCGACTCCGAGGGTCTCTCCAATGTTCAGATCGAAGAGACGCAAGGCTTTCTCAGTGATCACTACGATCCCCGCAGCGACGTTCTGCGATTGAGCCCGGACGTGTACCGTGGCCAGAGCATTGCGGCCGCCGGCATCGCCGCCCACGAAATGGGCCATGCCTTACAGGACGCCAGGAGCTACGCGCCCCTCGCCCTGCGAAGCGCGATGGTGCCGACCGTGCAGTTCGGCAGTTGGCTCGGCCCCTTGATCTTTATCGCGGGCTTCATCTTGCAGCTCACTCCGCTCGCGTGGGTTGGCCTGATTCTCTTTGCCGCCGTTGCCGTGTTCGCGGTCGTTACCTTGCCGGTCGAGTTCGACGCCAGCCGGCGAGCGAAGCAGCTCCTGGTCAGTCGCGGCGTGCTCGTGGGCCAGGAGTTGCAGGGCGTCAACGCCGTCCTGGATGCGGCGGCACTCACCTACGTGGCCGGCGCGGCCCAGGCGGTGAGCACGCTGCTCTACTATGCCTTCCTGCTGATGGGCCGGCGCGACGATTAGGAGCTGCAACGCCCTGATGAGTGCCGGGCGAAAACGCGAAGCGGAAAACGTGATGATGCGCAGCCAGGGTAGTCTTCGCCCCCGTCCGTCGCCTCCTTGCGGTCACGCGGCGATCACATTCTCCCGGTTCCCTTGCGCATCCCTGGCCAGGGGAACTCGAAGGATCTCTTAGGAAGCGGCAGCACCTTGTGTCGCCCTGCCGTGCGGGAGCGCAGGCGCAGCCGGAACGGTTCAGGAGTCCGGCGACACGGACCGGCGCGAGCGAGTTGAAGACCGGGGCCCGACAGACCTGAGGAGCAGCGCCAGCCGCGTACGGAGGGAAGCTCATGCACCATCCAGGCTCGTTCGTCTTTTCGATCCTTCTCCTGGTGGCGTGCACCTCGCCCCCGACGGCCACACCCTCCCCACCCGCGCCGACGCTCGCTCCTCCCCCTGTGACCACACCCTCAGCCACACCCGCTGGCTCCACGGCAACCCCGACGCTCGCGCCCACCACGCCACTCCCAACGCCGGCAGTCACCTCGACAGCCGCAGCGCCTGCCGACCTGGTGCATGGCACCTGGGAGGAGCGCGCCTCGATGCCGGCGGCGCGCTCCGAGATGCCGGCCGCAGAGCTTGATGGATTGATCTACGTCCCCGGCGGCTTCGGCGGGGAGCAGCTCCTCGAGGTCTACGATCCGGCCGCTGATGCCTGGCGCTCGCTGACTCCACTGCCAGAGGGCCGCCATCATTTGATGGCAACCGCGCACGCTGGTCGCCTGTACGTCCTCGGCGGGGCGCGGGCAGTCGGGGGGGACCCGACCGCAACGGCGTGGGCTTACGACCCGGCGGCAGACTCGTGGTCCACACTCGCGTCGATGCCCGAAGCCCGAGTCGCGGGGGCGGCCGTCTCGCTCGGCAACTTCGTCTACGTGGTCGGCGGTGTCGGCGGCACGAGTGCCCTCCTGCGCTATGATCCGAGCAACGACAGCTGGGCGAGCCTGGCGGCGCTCGACGAGCCGCGCGAGCACACGGCGGCGGTCGCCTTGAATGGCAGGATCTATGCACTTGCCGGCCGCTGGCAGGGGGTTGGAGAACTCGCCTCGGTGGAGGTCTACGATCCTGAGAGCGATGTCTGGGCGCCGGCGCCCTCGATGGCGGTGGCCCGGGGCGGTCATGGCGCGGCCGTGCTCGC
>DOUV01000570.1 GCA_003520455.1 Chloroflexota bacterium
CAGGCGCCCGCGCGCCTCGGCGTAGCGGGCGAACTCGCGCAACAGGGCCTTCTGGCGGATCTTCTCCAGGTCGCTAGCCTTGTTGGGGTCGGGCACGTACCAGCGCCCGGCGTCGTCCTGAAGGAAGTTTTGCTCCAGGATTTCCCCGGGCTCCGGCAGGGCCTCGTGGCGGGCCTGGTGGAGCTGGCGCAGGAACTGAGGCTGGAGGTCCTGGTAGGTTTGCGGCTGGCCGCCGGTGGCCGGGTCGAGCTGCTGGCGCAGCCACTGGATGGTGCTCTTCTCGTCGCTGACGAAGAGGGTGAGCTGCGCGATCTGGCCAACGCGAAGGCGGGCGGCGTCGTACTGCGGCACCTGGTCGGCCAGGAAGAACATGCCGTCGCGCTCGGCGAAGCGCTGGCGCAGCCCGGCGTAGAATTCGGCCGCGGAGAGTGGCACGGTGGCCCCGCGCTGGATGTGGAAGGCGACCATGCGGTCGAAGAGCAGGTAGGGCTGGCGCTCGGCGATGGTCTCGATTACGCCGGCATTCTCGACGACGACTGGCAACTGCGCCAGGTGCTGGCGCACGAAGTCCCAGGCACCTTCGGGCCTGCCCGCCTGTTCGAGAAATCGCCGCTCGAAAGCAACGCGGGGCTTGTAGGCAGAAATAATAAGATCTTGATTCATTGCAGTGGTAGTTGTGTACTGAGCAATTGAACCTTGCTTTTTGTCCAAAGCACGAACGTCTGCAACAACGAATCTAGCAGAACTTAATGCCGTCTGAATCGCATTCCAAACCGCCGCTTTAGTATTAGAAAATTCAACAGTTATCCAACGCCCAGGCTTAAGGACGCGGTGATAATCGTGGAAGCATCGTTCCATCAACCTCTGATAATCAAGAAGGCTTTTACCTTGTACACGGTTCTTAATCGCCTCTAACTCATTGTCAGTGCGAACTCGCAACCAGGCTTCCCACAGAAAATTCAACTCCGAGTACATTCTATTTGCTCCAAAAGGAGGGTCTGTAAATACATAATCGACCGTATTGGAAGGAATAAAAGACGAGGTTGCAGAAGCAACTTGCAAACACGGGAGTCGAGAGCTGGCGGCAGTAACGTTCATTTTACTCAATCGTGACAGAATCTGATCAGTAACTGATACCTCACTGTGAACAGAGGGACAGTACAGAGTGCCAGATCTTTCCTTACCAACCCATCCTCCTCGCGGTTGACCAGCCTTTTCAGCGAAATAGTTCGAGAGCAATGGAGCACAAAGTATGCTGGATTTGTACATCAACGACGTGAGAAGAAATTTCAACCGAAGGCTATCAGCGTGCGAAAATGCTGCTGCTAGACTCCAAAGATTCCGTCGAGTAAAGAAATGGTGAATATGAGTAAAACCAAATTTGTCATTTCGGCGCGATTCATCCCCTTCCGGCATTCTATCTATAGGATACCAATAAGGGACTTCCCGTGATTCTATTTCCCTAATTCGCTCTAAATCCTCTTCATCGACTCGTTTCTCAAAGCGACCAGGGTGATCCGGCAATGCATAAGTGATAAATACGGGAACCATTTTGATTTGACGAATCACCATGTTCAGAGCGTGATCAAATTTAGTAGTCCAGGCATGTTCTGCGTCTGATTTACTCTGTACCGCCTTACAGTGCGGACAAGGAAACTTGTTCAACACTCTCCTACCACTTATGTCTACAGCCGCATCCCAAAAGACGATCTCTCCTCCACACTCACTACATACAAATACGTCAGACCAAATTGTCGCGTGTATACGACCCACTCTACCATCCCAGTGCCTCGTTTCATACATCCATCCACATTCCTCAACCACATCACTATACAACTTTAGTACCGCACGATTAAAATCATCCTCGTTGAACGGTAGATTGAAGTTCGCAGCAATAAATACGGCTGCTGGTGACAAATCACCGACGATACAATGTCTTTCCCCCCATTGGGGTGTCGCTAGACCTGCGGTTTTGAACTCGGCTTCAATTCTCTCTTTGAAATCTCTCTCCGGCTTACCACATAACTGCGCAGCAACTGCGGTCATTCCCGTCCCACCAAATCCATCGTACACGATGTCACCGGGCTGAGTAAAGTGCAACAGAAACGTCATTATAGCTTGATGAGGTACCTTCGTGGCATATGAATGGGCATTAACGAATTTGTTATTTCTACTTTCAGCCACATCAGCAGCGAAGGGCTCGCGTTGGTAGACCGCCGGAGCGCCGTTGCCATTGTCGTGGCTGTCATCGGGGAGCCCCAGGGCGACGCGGAGCCCGGCGCGCTCCTGCTTCCAGCCGGCGACGATCTCCGGCAGGAAGGGGTTGGGGCAGGCGGTGTAGAAGGGCGGGTCGGAGAGCGCCAGGATGGCTTCGTCGTCGCCGATGGGGAAACCCTCGATGGCCCGGAAGGCCGGGTCCTGCAAATACTGGCGTAGGCGCTCCCGGTAGACGGCGCGCCCGGCATTCTCGGCAGCTGGCTGCCCGGCGGAGTCGATCCCTGGCAGCGGTGCTTGCGGCGTCATCGCGTGGTCCCTTCTCGAAGCAATCAGTCGTTCACGATGGCGGGAGGAACGACGAGGGCATTTCCTCCTCCGCCTGGCGGCGCGCCGCCTCCACGATCGCCTGCCAGAAGGCCGCGACATCGTCGCCCAGCTCTGCGGCGCGGGCGGTTACGTAGGGTATGTCGAGGGTCGCGGCGAGCATTGGGTCGGCATCGAGGAAGTAGGCGACCATCATCTCGATCAGGTCAATCTCGTGTTTGCGCGAGCGGCCCTCTGCCCAGGCCAGGAGCTTGCCGACAATCACGTCGTCCGCACGAGCGCACCAGACGTCGAAGGCGCCGATACCAGGGACGCTGATATGCTGCCGGATCCGGCGCACGAAGGCCTCTCGATACTGAGCTGCCATCGTCAGCGGCACAAGGTCGGCCTTCTCGCCCAGGGTGGAATCGATGATGTTGAACATGGTTCCGAGCCGGACCGAGTCGCGCATCTGCTGTGGGTCGGCGTAGTAGCGTGGGAGGGGATAAGCCGCGGCCAGCGCCTCAATGTGCTCCTCGCTAAGATCCACGACGATGTCAATGTCGTAGGTGACGCGCGTCGAGCCATAGAGGGTCGCGGCAAACGCGCCGATAATCATGTACGGCGCGGCGATATCCTCAAGCGTCTGGAGGATGTCGAAAAACAGGCTCAGATCGTGGGAAGCATCGGTCGGCACGCGCCAGTTCCTTCAAGACCTTCAAGTTGAGCGCCCGCGCGTCGAGGTCAGGGTATTGGCGCTGCAAGCGGCCACGGATCAGCCCCACTGCAAGACTGCGGGCATTCAAGAGCCGGCGGACCCGCTGGCCAGCCGCCAGGCTCACGGCCAGCCAGAGGGCATCCAGGTCGGCTCTATCAAACTGATAGACGCGCTCGCTCGCCGAATCCATAGTAGCACTTGTCTTTCTCCCGCCAGTATAGCGCATCGCCGTGAGCCTGACGAACACCTCACTGATCGAGCGTAAGCCGGGTGTTACGCGCGTCATGGCCGCGCATGGCGCGCTGGACGAACTCTTTGAAGCGGCGGGCCAATTCCTCGGTTGTGCAAGGCAGCCCCCCGGCCTTGATCGCGGCCAGCAGGTCGTCTACCTGTAACGTCAGCACCTCAATGCCGTGGAGGGCCTGAGTCGCCGCGGTGACAAACCGCTCCGGGATGGCCGGATCGTCGTCCGGCTGCGCCAGGAACTGCTCGATGGGCCGGCGCTCCGCCAGCGTCATGGCGTCGAGGCTTGGCCGGACGGCGTCGCTCGACAGGTTCGCGCGCAGCGCCTGGCGCCAGCGTCGCAGCAGATCGTCGAGGCGGGCATCGAGCTGATCCAACACCTGCTCGGCCCGGATCGTCTGGTGGTGCTGGGCCGGCCGCAGGCGGCAGTGGGGACAGGTCGGCGTGCTGGCAATCACCGCCTCGTGGAACTCGCGACAGGTGGGCAGCGCCGCAAGCGCCTGCTTCCAGCCGTCCAGCTCGCTGCGGTTCAACAGGTCAACGGCCAACAGCGTGTTGAGTGCGGCCAGGCGAGGGTCATTGTGCAACCGGCGGCGGCGGTCGTCGGCCTGCGGCCCGAGCGCCAAATGGTGGTGCAGCCCGGCGTAGACTGTCACGTAGTCGGCCTTCAGGCTCTCAAGCTCGCGCTGGAGGGCCTGAACCGTGCCCAACCGCGCGCGCTCCCCTCGTCCCAGGCGGCGCACATCGTCGAGCAGTGCCGCGCGGGCAGCGCGGGCCCGCTCTGACCAGGG
>DOUV01000091.1 GCA_003520455.1 Chloroflexota bacterium
CGCGCCGAACTTCGGCTGGCGGGAGCTCCCCCTCAGCGGTCGGCAGGCTGCCATCGTCTGGCAGCGCCTGCGCCTGCCGCTGCCGATCGAGCACTGGACGGGACCGCTCGATCTCTACCACTCCCCCGATTACACCTTGCCGCCGCTCAGGCAAGCGCGGGGCATCGTCACCGTGCACGATCTCTCATTTCTGGCCGTGCCCGAGTATCACGAGCCGAGCCTGCGGCGCTACCTGACCCGCGCCGTGCCGCGTGGGCTTGCGCGCGCGGCCCACGTCCTGGCCGACTCCGAGAGCACCCGCCGCGAGCTGATGGAGCGATTGGATGTCCCGGCCACCAAGATCAGTGTCGTCTATCCGGGCGTCGACCCGCGCTTCCACCCGCTGGACTCCCGCCATCCGGCCGATGCTGCCCTTCTCAACCGGACTCGGGCGACCTACGGGCTCGCCAACCCGTTCATCCTGAGCGTGGGCACACTCGAGCCGCGCAAGAACTTCGAGGGCCTGATCCGGGCCTACGCCCTGCTCCATAACAGGAATGGAATCAACCACGAGCTGATTATCGCCGGGGGCGAGGGCTGGCAGCACACGCGCGAGGCGTTGCTCACGCTGGTGGACGACCTGCATCTCGGCGGGAATATCCTCTTTCCCGGCTTCGTCTCCGACGAGCTGCTGCCCGCCCTCTACAACCTGGCCGCCCTGGTGGTCTACCCCTCGCACTACGAGGGCTTCGGGCTGCCGGTGCTGGAGGCCCTGGCCTGCGGCACCCCGGTGCTCACCACCCGCACCACCAGCCTGCCCGAGGTCGGCGGGTCTGCCGCTATCTACCTGGACGACAGTCACGATGTCGAAGGGCTGGCAGCGGCGATCAGGCAGGCGCTCGGCGATGTAGAGCTCCGCGCCACGGCTGCGCGGGCCGGCCCAGCCCAGGCGGCAGGCTTCACCTGGGAGCGGACGGCCCGGCAACTGCTTGAGGTCTACCAGCGGGTGGGATCAGCATGAGCGTTGTACGCTACGCGACTGCCGGCGGCGTAGTGCTCGATGACGCCGATCGCGTGCTGCTGATCGAACGCGACGTGGAGCGCGGGGGACAGATGGTCCACGAGGTGCGCCTCCCCAAAGGCCACATCGAGCCGGGCGAGGCGGCCGCCGACGCGGCGGTGCGGGAGGTCTGCGAGGAAAGCGGGTATTGCACATTGGAGATTGTGGCCGATCTGGGTATCCTTGAGAATAGTTTCGAGCATGACGGCCGCCGCGTCGAGCGGAACGAACGCTACTACCTGATGCGCCTGGCCGACGAGTCACCAGGCCAACCGCGGCCGACCACTCCCGAGGAAGCCCGCTTCCGCCCGCGGTGGGCGGCCACTCTCGACAAGGCCGCACAGCGGTTGACCTTTGAGAGTGAGCGAGAGTTTATCCGCCGCGCCCAACGCGTGCTGGAAAGAGGTGCATGACCACGCGCGATACCGGTGCCATCCAACGCGTCTTGCTGCAGGTTCTCGTCCTGAACCTGGCGGTCGCCATCGCCAAGCTCGTCCTCGGCGCCTCGACGGGCAGCATCAGCATGGTGGCCGATGGCTTCCATTCGTTGACCGACGGGACCTCGAACGTCGTCGGTCTGGTGGGCACCCGCATCGCCGGGCGCCCGGCCGACGAGAGCCACCCGTACGGCCACCAGAAGTTTGAGACCTTCGCGGCGCTCATCATCGGCGGGCTGGTGGCCCTCACCGCGTGGGAGATCCTGCAAAGCAGTGTCGGCCGCCTCTTGCACGGCGGGGCACCGGACGTCTCGCCACTAAGCTTCGCAGTGATGGGTGTGACGATCCTGGTCAACATCGGTGTGACCACCTACGAGTCGCACCGCGGCCGCCGGCTCAACAGCGAGGTCCTCCTGGCGGACGCGTTGCAGACGCGTAGTGACATCTTCGTGTCGCTGGGTGTCATCACCAGCCTGATCGCCAGCGCGCTGGGCTTCCCGATTCTCGATGTCGGCATGGCGCTCCTCATCACTGCGATCATCGGCTGGTCGGCCTACCAGATTCTACACCACAGCGCTGATGCGCTCCTCGATGCCGCCGCACTCGATCCTGACGTCGTCCGTGAAGTCGTGGAGCAGGTGCCCGGTGTCGAGTCGGTTCACAAGATTCGCACCCGGGGCAGCGACGGCAAGATGTACGCCGACCTCCACATTCAGGTCTCAGCCGACCTGCGCCTCGATCAGGCCCACGTCATCGGTCACCTGGTCCAGGAAGCCCTCCATCACGACCTTGGTCTCACCGATGTCGTCGTCCACGTCGAGCCGCCTATCGGGCACCACACGAGTTGGGCACCCAACAGTGGGCGGACGGAAGCACCGGAAAACCCGCATCCAGAGGAACCACAGCATGAGTGAGAGACCCATGTCCGGGAAGCGGCCGAGCGAGTCGGCAGTCACCCTCAGCCACCTGATGGGTCCGAGCGATGCCAACGCCACCGGCAACGTCCATGGTGGCGTCATCATGCGGCTGGTGGACGAGGCCGGGGGCCTTGCCGCCATCCGCCACTCGCGCCGCAACTGCGTGACCGTCCGGTTGGATTCGATGACCTTCATCGAGCCGGTCTTTGTGGGCGACTTCGTCACCTTCAAAGCCCAGGTCAACTGGGTCGGGCGCACATCGATGGAGGTGGGGGTGCGAGTCGAGGCCGAGAATCCGATCACCGGCGAGATCACCCACACCAACTCCGCCTACGCGGTCTACGTCGCACTGGATGAGAAGGGCCGGCCGGTACCAGTTCCACCGTTGATCCTGGAGACGGAGGAGGAGCATCGCCGCTGGCAGGCCGCCGAGTTGCGCCAGGAGCACCGGCTGGCGCAGCGGCGCCCGCGCGGCAGTGGCGGTCATCAGGCCGAGAGTTGAAGGCTGCTGGAGACGACGAGACTGCAGAAAGCCGTCTATAGAACTTCGGAAGTCTGGCCCGCTTCCCAGTCGCGTTGGAGGAGGAGAGAGTGGAGGCTGGAGATGAACGGCTCCTTCCCGGACCGGAGAGGACGTG
>DOUV01000369.1 GCA_003520455.1 Chloroflexota bacterium
TTCCCAGTGGATCGAGGTGGGCGGCATCGTAGGTGAACACGACCGCGTTGGCCTCGCCGGCAGTTTGAGTGCCCGCAGCCACGACCTGGATCGCCTTCTCGACGATCCGGTGGAGGGTGTCGTCCGCATCCGGCCCCTCACTCAGGCGATTCAGCAGCTCGCCAACGGCGCGCAGATCGCTCAAACCCTGGAAGAGCTTGGCCTTCTCGAAGGCACTCGCTACGTGGCGTGCCAGGGTGGTGAGCAACTGCTGGTCGTCCGCGCAGAAAGCGCCAAGGGTGGGACTGTCGACGGCGATAGCGCCGATGACGCGCTCGCGGGCGCGAATCGGCACGCAGAGGAGTGAGCCCGGACTGCCGGCCCAGGCAGGGTCCTGGGAGCGGCGAAAGCGGGGATCGTCCAGCACGTTGGGAATATTGATCGTCTCGCCGGTTTCCCAGACGAGGCCGGCCACCCCCTCGGTGCGCCGGTAGCCGCGCGGGCGGCCGGCCCCTTCCCAGGGCTGCCCGTACCAGACGCGCGGCAGCAACAGGTCGTGCTCGCGGTCAACCAGGAAGAGCGTTCCGCGCGCGGCGCCCATCAGGTGGACGGCATCGCGGATGATGCGCTCCCAGGCGTCCTCGAAGTCGAAGCGCTCATCGAATTCGACCAGCGTCTCGAGAATGCTCTGGAGGCGTACCAGGCGCTCGCCGTCGGTGATACCGGTTGTCGGCAGGGATGGCTTTGTATGCATGAGGGAGCAGAAAGCGCCCGCCACATTCAGGAGGGCGAGCGCCATTGTCACGCAGCAGTGCGCCGGACTCCGCGCACGTTCAATTGGTTACCATTGTAGCATGGCCCAAATGGGTGTCAACTTCAAGGCCAGGCTCATCCGACGGTCGAGCCACCGGTCTTTGGTTCTGTTCGGCACCGGGTCGTGGTGAAGCGCCTGTGCCATGTACGCCGCGGGTCGCCCAAGATCCGCCGCCCAGCGCCCGGCGGATTCCGGAGCCTCACGGTCCAGTCAGCAGCGCCGCCTCTCCGCCTGGGGTCGCGAAGAAGAAGGCGATGCCCAGCAGCACGTAGACGCCGACCAGGAGCAGCCCCTCGAACCAGGTCGTTTCGCCATCCTCGGCGATGGCGTTCACGGAGAAGGCCACCGCCGCGACCGCAATGAGCTCCAGCGGGTTCACGAAGACCAGGTTTATCGGGTGGCCGAGAAAGAAGGAGACCAGGACGAGTACAGGCGCGGTCAGCAGCGCCACCTGAATAGTCGCGCCGACGGTGATACTCATGACCAGGCTCATCTGGCCCCGGCGGGCGAAATAGACCGCCGCGATGTACTCGGCGGCGTTAGCCAGCCCACCTCTGGCAAGACAGGCACCACGGTTCGCAAAAAGGATGTGAGAGATGTAAGCCTGGAGCACCGGTCAAGTCATCCCGCAGGGGGCGGGAGAGCAGACTTCCGAAGTCTTGTGCACAGCCGATCCCCGCCTCGATCACGGTCGTCGGAGCGCGCTTTGGGCCAGCACGATCCCCACCAGACTTCGGAAGTCAGCCGGTCGGCGGCACCCGCCCCGGCAAGCGCCTTCTGGACGGAGGCCATCTGGCGCCGGGCTTCCTCGTCGGAGCCATAGTGATGGAAATTGGCGATGTCGAAGTTCCTGGCTGCCGGGTGATCGGGGTCGGCAAGGATCTGCGCGAGGAAGTTCGCGTCGTCCATGCCGGGGACGCCAGCACTCCCAAGTCCTCCCAGCAGGATTGTCGTGCCCGGGTCAATCGATTTGATGGTATCGTGGGTCACGGCGAGAAGCCGGGCGTACTCAGTGGGGGTTCCGTCCCAGAAGATGGGGAGGTCTGGCTCATTCCAGACCTCCCAGTCGTGGATATCCGCCTTGTAGCGGTGCACGACGGCGGCGAGGTAGCGCTTCCAGGCGTCGTAGTCACTCGGTGTGCCAAAGGGATCTCGAGATGTCCCAGATGTCGTGCAACGACCCGGCCAGACTATCGGCCCAGGCGTTGCGGAAGAAAGCCTGATCCCGCGCCGGCCCGGCGCACAGAATGCCGGCCTCATCGGGGGCTGCGTTCTCTGGAGTTCTGGCTATGGCGGAATCGTTCAGCTACGACGATCGCCGGCGCCGCGACGGCCCAAGGGGAAATCGAGGGCGGCGAGCCGCTCGGCGGCCGCCTGGAGGGTCTCCCACTGTTTACAGAAGCAGAAGCGCACCAGGTGGCGGCCGGCCTGCTTATTGACATAAAAGGCAGTGGGCGGAATCGCGGCGACACCGCCCTGGCTGACCAGCCAGCGGCAGAAGGCGACATCGTCCTCAAAGGGCAGATCGCTGATGTCGGCCATAATGAAGTAGGTGCCGTGCGGCTGAATCGGGGGCAGGCCGGCGCGGTCGAGCGCTGCCAGCAGAAAGTCGCGGCGCTCCTGGTAGTCCGCGGCGAGGTGGCGGTAGTAGCCATCGTCGGAGCGCAGCGCCACGGCGATGCCCTCCTGCAGCGGGGCGGCGGTGGCGAAGGTGGCGAACTGGTGCGTCCGGCGCACTGCCAGCGAGAGGTCGGACGGAGCGATAGCCCACCCGACCTTCCAGCCGGTCAGGCTGAAGCTCTTCCCGGCGCTCGACAGGGTGATGGTGCGCTCCCACATTCCAGGCAGGGTCGCAAGCCGGATGTGCTCGTTCCCATCGAAGACGATGTGCTCGTAGACCTCATCGGTGACGGCGATGACATCGTGCTGCTGGCAGAGGTCGGCGATCATCTCCAACTCAGAGCGGCGAAAGAGCTTGCCGGTCGGGTTGTGCGGCGTGTTGATCAGGATGGCCTTGGTGCGCGGCCCGAAGGCCGCACGCAACTCGGCCTCGTCGAAGTGCCAGTCGGGGGCGTGCAGCGTGATGACCCGGGGGATGCCGCCGGCAAACTCCACGGCGGGTAGGTAGGAGTCGTAGAAGGGCTCGAAGAGGATGATCTCGTCTCCCGGGTTGGTCAGGCCCAGCATGGCGCTGAAGATTGCCTCGGTGCAGCCGTTCACGACGGTGACCTCGCTGTTGGTATCGACATCCATGTTGTAGAAGCGGCGGCTGTGCTCGGCGATGGCCTGGCGCAGAGAGGGGACGCCGAAGGTGATCGCGTACTGGTTCAGGTCGAGCGCGATGGCCTGGCGGGCCGTCTCTTTGGCGGCGGCGTGACCGGGCCAGTCGGGGAAGGCCTGGCCGAGGTTCACGGCCTTGTATTCGGCCGCCAGCCGGCTCATCTCCGTGAAGATAGTGGTTCCCATTGAAGCGACGCGATCGGCGAGGTACTTTGACATAAATCTACTCCCCAAAATTGAAGGCTCGATCTTCGCGACGCGCGTAAGCGCGCGGCGGGCGCCGGGTGGGTGAGACCTTTGCCCTGGTCCCAGGACCACTTTCGCCGGGCACACGCTCCTGCTGGAGCCGAACGCAGAAGGTCGACGGAAACGATCGCAGGCTACGATCACGAGTCGAACCAGCACCGCTCGACGGACAAGTGGTCGCAACGGCGCGGCGTGAGGCGCGGATCAACCGGGCTTGTTTCTCTTCTCCTGCCAGCGGATTCGGAATCTGCTCGTGGACCTGCGGCCCGCCATTGTACAGCGTTTCGGCCGTTATTTTCAAGTGGTGCGACGCGCCCGGCTCTCTCAGGAATGGTTGCCTCGGGGGCGGGCGTCTGACCGCCGCGGAGCCCGGCGGTTGAAACCG
>DOUV01001050.1:0-1663 GCA_003520455.1 Chloroflexota bacterium
TTCAGTCGCCCGGCTCTCGGCCGCCACCAGGACTCCTGGACCGATCCTCTCGTTTCTCCTTCGCCGGCTGTCGTCCGCGCTCCCCGGCCGTCTGGCTGCCGGCCTGATCCGAGATACCTCCTCAATACCACCTCCGGGAGATGCGACTACCACTGCTTCACGACTATGTTCAATGGGAAGAGGTCGGCAGTCCTGCCATCCGGCCGCGTGTATCCGGACCGCCGTCACCTCGCAGATTGGAGTTCTGCCGGAACCCCAGGAAGAGGGGCGCCTGGAACATAATTTCGCTCCCTGAATGAATGCACGCCGCCCGGCCTCGCCGTCAAGGAGAATTCTCGGGCGCGCAGGAGGATACAATCGCATGACCGCCAACCGTATCGATCCCCGCAGGTTGATAGCGATGCTTGCCGTGGCTGTGGCCTTGGCCCTGGCTGCGCTTTTCACCGTCGGGACTGCCTTCGCAGAGGGTCCGGACGGTGCGAGCCCAGAGCAGGCGTTGAGCCCGGGGAGCCCGCAGACTCTGGAGCCTGGCCAGGGGCTGTGGTACGCATTCGAGTACCGGGTCAAGTACAACGAGGTTCAGAAGAAGGACGAGGAGAAGAAGTACGAACTCGAGAAGCCGCCAATCACGATCTGGCTTGACGTGCAGCCGAGCTACGGTACCAATTTCTACGTCTGGACATCCGGAGGGCTGAACGAGTGGCAGGCTCAGCAACTGGAGCGCAACGTCAAGGATGTGGTCCAACCGGTCGGCCGGGGAAGTGAGAACGAGTACACACCCGGTGAGTACTCCTGGACCGGCGAGTTTAGCGCACCGGGCCGATACTACGTCCTGGTCCGGAACGACAGCCTGGAGCGCAGCACCCACACACTCCATATCCAGGGCGAGACTGTCACCCTGCCGGTGAGCGCACCGGCTGTAGCCCCGGCTGCGCCGGTGGCCGAGGTGGTCCCAGCTTCCATCCCGGCGGTAGCGCGCGGCGGCACGAGCGCGGAGGATGCTCTCCCGGTGACGGGGGCCTGGCAGAGGTTAGAGCCGGGCCAGACTATCTGGTACGCCTTTGACTACAGCGTCACGCGCAAGGAGACTGTCAAGCACCAGAACGACGAGGACAAGGAGGTCGAGAAGAAGTACGAACTCCAGTCGCCGCGAATCATGCTCAAGATGGACGCGAAGCCGTTGTACGGCACTTCCTTCACGGTCTGGACACCGGGTCGACTGCGCGAGTGGCAGGCCCAGCAACTTGACGCCGGCAAGGACGAGAAGCGTGACGTGGTGCAGCCCATCGGCGCCGGCACCCACGACGAGCACGCTAACTGCGACTGCTCGTGGGTTGGTGAGTTCAATGAGTCCGGCACGTACTATGTGCGCGTCCACAATGATAGTCTCGAGCCGAGCTCCCATGTGCTGATGGTTGAAATGAGCGACTGATGCGGTCACTCCCCCACGAGCATGCCTGCATCGCCGGCTCGTGGCGTTCACGAACACGCCGCGCGGCAGCACGACGGTGTGGGCGCCGTGGGCACAGAGCTGTCGAGGGTGGGGCGCCGCGCTCCACCCTCGACGGCTTTCAGCGCCACCCGCGGGGCACGCTGCCGGGTATCGGCTAGAACATCGGTCCAGCAGTCGCCGTGGAGGCGGGGTCGGAGACTTCCGAAGTCT
>DOUV01001050.1:1689-7058 GCA_003520455.1 Chloroflexota bacterium
TCGGAAGTCTGACGCCTTGACCGACGGGCGAGTTCCCTCTGGTGGTTTTCCGCGGGAGCCATTGAGCGACGCCGGTTGTTTCCGGCAATCTGGCGCCGGGATGACGGTGCCGGGCAAGGGTCGAAGTCGTGGAACCAGATGAGATGATGAAGGACACCAACCAGGACCGAAACCTCGACCTGCCCGCAGTGTATCAGATCAAGGTGCGGGGCAGACTCGATACGAGTTGGTCAGATTGGTTCAACGGTATGCTGATCGGGTTCGAGCACGAGAGCGACGGCACCCCGATCACTGTCTTGACCGGTACGGTCGTCGATCAACCTGCCTTGCACGGTATTCTGGCCAGGATTCGAGACTTGAACCTGACCCTCCTTGCTGTTGCCCGGCTACGAGGCGCTGCGACTTGCGTCCAGTGATCGAGTGTGGGGCGACGGAGAGCACGGGGTTGATCAGGAGCGGTGGAAAAGGGATACGTTCTATGGCGTGGCTGACGAAGAGGCGTACTGCCTCGACCAAAGTCCTGGCGTTCGACGAGAGGAGGTCGCCTGTGAATCAACTGAACGAACAGCAACTGCACCAGCATGTCACTCTGCTTGGGTGGCTCGACGTCATCGGAAGCGCCGTATTCCTCGTGATCGGGGTCTTCGTCATGGCCTTGCTGGGAGGCATCGGGGCGGCGACGGGTGACCCGGTGGCGGCGAGAATCCTGGGCATCGTTGGAAGCACCGTCGGCGCGTTGCTCGTGGTGCTGGCGCTGCCAGGGATCATTGCCGGCTTTGGCCTCCTGCAGCGCAAAGCCTGGGCCCGGTTCCTGGCGCTGGTGGTTGGCTTCCTCAACCTGATCAACTTCCCCTTGGGCACCGCTATCGGTATCTACACCTTCTGGGTGCTCATGCAAGAGTCGGCCACCGGCTACTTCGAGGCGCCAGCCCCACGCGGTGGCCAGTGGCACGCCCCGGTTTGAGGTTCACTGAGAGTCTCATAGGAAGCGGCCGGGCAGCGGGGGTGCTCATCACCGGGCACTCTCGTTGCCCGGTGCCTGCAGTGACCGTTGGCAGCCTGTCGAGATAGAAGCACAGCGCTACAGCGGCACAGAGATTGTTGTTCTTTCTCCTTCCCCTCTGTCTCCCTGTGGTCTCTTCTTTTGCCTCGGGAATTCCGGCCCTCGTGACGATCAGGCTTGCGATTGTGACAAAATTCACGCTCTAGACATGGCGGCCGCAACTACCTGCCTGACCCTACGGGCAGGTAGATTGGTAGCATAAGGCGGGGATCGTACTGCCTGTCGGGATGGGGCGCCTTTTGATCGAACCGGCCTCTCTGCAACGAATTGCGAGAGATGACCCTCACTGCAGAGGCAAAGGAGGCACCATGGAGGCAGTGATAAGAGAATACGCCGGTTGGGAACCGATAGAGAAATCTCCAGAGACCTGGACCGTTCAGCCGAACCTCCTGAACTACGAGACCACCTATACGACGTTTTCCTGGGAGGACATTGGCCGTGAACTCGACGGCTTGCCAGGCGGCGCGGGGCTCAACATCGCCCACGAGGCCGTCGACCGGCATGCCGCCGGACCGCGCCGCGACCACCTGGCCATCCGCTGGCTGGGGAAGGACGGCGCGGTTCGCGATTTCACCTATGGTGACTTGAGGGAGCAGAGCAACTGCTTCGCCAATCTGCTCAGAGATCTGGGAGTGGGCCCAGGCGAGAGGGTGTTCGTCTTGGCCGGGCGGATTCCCGAGCTCTACATCGTCGCGCTCGGCGCCCTGAAGAATGGGAGCATCTTCTGCCCCCTCTTCTCGGCGTTCGGACCAGAGCCGATCTATCAGCGTCTGCACCGGGGTGACGCCAGGATCCTCGTGACCACCGGGCGCCAGTACAAACAGAAAGTTGCCGGCCTCCGGAAGCGGTTGCCGCAGCTGAAGTACGTGCTCCTCACTGATGCTAAGCATGACCTCGGCGCGGACCTCCTCTCGCTGCCGCAGCGGCTGGCAACCGCCTCCGGTGAGTTCACGATCCCACCGACCGACCCGGAACAGACGGCGATCCTGCACTTCACCAGCGGCACGACGGGCATGCCGAAGGGCGCCATTCACGTACACAGGGCCGTCCTCACCCACTACATGACCGGGAAGTACGTGCTGGACTTCCACCCCGACGACATCTTCTGGTGCACGGCCGACCCGGGCTGGGTGACGGGCATCTCGTACGGCCTGATTGCCCCTCTAACCCACGGCGTGACCAGTATCATCGACGAGGCCGAGTTCGACGCCGAGCGCTGGTGCCGCATCCTCGAAGAACAGAGGGTGACCATCTGGTACACGGCGCCCACGGCCATCCGCCGGCTGATGCGCCTGGGCATCGCGCCGCGCCGGCACTACGACCTGAGCCACCTGCGGCTGATCCACAGCGTCGGCGAGCCGCTCAACCCCGAGGCGGTCGTCTGGGGCCAGGAGGCCTTCGGGCTGCCAATCCACGACAACTGGTGGCAAACCGAGACCGGCGGGATCATGATCGCCAACTTCGCTGCGATGGAGATCCGGCCCGGCTCGATGGGCCGGCCGCTGCCGGGCATCGAGGCGGCCATCGTGCGGCGCATTGATAAGACGACGGCCGTGGTGATCGAGGAGCCCGGCGTCGAGGGCGATCTGGCCCTCAAGCCTGGTTGGCCGTCGATGTTCCGCGGCTACCTGCACGACGAGGAGCGCTACCGCGAGTGCTTCGTGAGCGGGTGGTACATCACCGGCGACCTGGCCCGCCGCGACGCGGACGGCTACTTCTGGTTCATCGGGCGCGCCGACGACATCATCAAGACCGCAGGCCACATGGTCGGCCCGTTCGAGGTAGAGAGCGCGCTGCTGGAGCACCCGGCGGTGGCCGAGGCGGGCGTCATCGGCAAGCCCGATCCGCTGATCGGCGAGCTGGTCAAAGCCTTCATCGCGCTCAAGCCGGGTGTCGAGCCGAGCGAGGCGCTGCGCCTGGAGCTTCTCGGGTTTGCGCGCACAAAGCTCGGGTCGGCCGTGGCGCCGAAGGAGATCGAGTTCCAGACGAACCTGCCCAAGACGCGCAGCGGCAAGATCATGCGGCGGCTGCTCAAGGCGCGCGAGCTGGGGCTGCCCGAGGGCGACCTCTCGACCCTGGAGGTGGAACAATGAGCGCCCAAATAACACCACAATTAACGCGGGCCGTTGACCGCGAGCACGGGCTGCACTTGCTGCGCCAGATGCTGCTCATCCGCCGCTTCGAAGAGAAGTCAGCCGAGCTCTACACCCTCATGAAAATCCGTGGCTTCCTGCACCTCTACGATGGGGAGGAGGCGGTCGCGGTGGGGGTGATGGAAGCGCTCGAGCCTGAGGATGCCGTAGTGGCGACCTACCGCGAGCACGGCCAGGCGCTGGCGCTCGGCGTCTCCCCCGGCGCGATCATGGCCGAGATGTACGGCAAGCAGGAGGGCTGCAGCCGCGGGCGCGGTGGGTCGATGCACCTCTTCGACGCCACGACGCGCTTCTACGGCGGCAACGCCATCGTCGGAGGTGGCCTCCCTCTGGCAGTGGGCCTGGCGCTGGCGGCCAGGATGCAGGGCAAGCCGCTGGTGACCTGCTGCTTCTTCGGCGATGGGGCCGTCGCCGAGGGGGAGTTCCACGAGTGCCTGAACCTGGCGGCCCTCTGGCAGCTCCCGGTCTTGTTTGTCTGCGAGAACAACCTGTATGCCATGGGGACCGCGCTGGCGATCGCCCAGTCGGTCACGGACATCGCGAAGAAAGCGGCCTGCTATGGGCTGCCGGCCGAAGCCGTGGATGGGATGGACGTACTGGCGGTGGAGGCGGCGGCCAGGAAGGCGGCGGCAGCTGTGCGGGCCGGGGAGGGACCCGCCTTCCTCGAGTGCCGCACCTACCGCTTCCGGGCGCACTCGATGTTCGATGCCGAGCTCTACCGCACCAAGACCGAGGTCGAAGAGTGGAAGCGCCGTGACCCCATCGTGACCTTTCGCTGCTCTCTGAAGGAGCAGGGGCTCATCAGCGACGAGGATGTGGCGGCCCTGGAGCGGGAGATCGCTGCCGAGATCGCGGAGGCAGTCGCGTTCGCGGAGGCGGGGACCTGGGAGCCGGTGGAAGAGCTGACCCGCTTCGTCTACTCCGAAGGGAGAGCGCCATGAACACCAACGGCACCAAAGAGATGGTCCGGATGACCTACCGGGAGGCGGTGCGTGAGGCGATCCGTGAGGCGCTGTGCAAGGACGAGCGGGTCTTTCTGGTGGGTGAGGACGTCGGTCGCTACGGCGGCTGCTTCGCGGTGAGCAAGGGCTTGCTCGCCGAGTTTGGCCCGGAACGCATCCGCGATGCGCCCCTGTCGGAGTCAGCGTTCACCGGTGCCGGAATCGGCGCCGCGCTCGGCGGCATGCGCCCCATCGTCGAGATCATGACGGTCAACTTCAGCCTGCTGGCGGCGGACCAAATCCTCAACACCGCCGCTGCCTATCTCCACATGTCCGGTGGTCTCTTCAACGTCCCGCTCGTCATCCGGATGGCGACCGGTGCGGGCCGGCAACTCGCGGCCCAGCACGCCCACATTCTGGAAGGGTGGTACGCCCACATTCCGGGGATCAAGGTGCTGGTCCCGGCGGTGCTCGAAGATGCACGCGGCATGCTGTGGACCGCGCTCGAGGATCCCGACCCGGTTATCATCTTCGAGAATAACGGCCTCTACAACATGGAAGGCGAGCTGCCGGCCAATGCCGGCCCGGTGGACATCGACCGGGCGCGGGTGCGCCGGCCGGGCAACGACGTGACGATCATGGCCTACAGCGCCGGTCTCTTCAAAGCGTTGGAAGCGGCGGAACTCCTCGCAGAGGAAGGGATCGAAGCCGAGGTGGTCGACCTCCGGACGCTCCGGCCACTGGACGGCAAGACCTTCCTGGCCTCGGTGGCCAAGACCCACCGCGCTGTCATCGTCGATGAGGGCTGGCGCAGCGGCGGCGTCTCGGCCGAGATCAGCGCGCGAATCATGGAGGGTGCCTTCTACGAGCTGGATGCACCGGTCGAGCGCGTCTGCGGTGCCGAGGTGCCCATGCCCTACGCCAGACACCTGGAACAGGCGGCGCTGCCGCAAGCCGAGACGATTGTGGCGACCGTCAGAAGGATGGTGCACGCCGATGGCTGAGTTTTACATGCCCAGTTTAGGGGCGGACATGGTAACGGGTATTCTGGTTGCGTGGCGAGTGAAACCGGGCGATCGCGTCACGCGCGGCGACATCATCGCCGAAGTGGAGACGGACAAGGGGCTCATCGACGTCGAGGTCTTCGAGGACGGCGTGGTCGACCAGCTCCTGGTCCAGCCGAGCGACGAGAAGATCCCGGTCGGGACGCTG
>DOUV01000452.1 GCA_003520455.1 Chloroflexota bacterium
ACCATCAACTCACCTGCCGATCCCGTCGTGATGGGCGCAAGGAAAACCAGGGTTTCCGTAAGGTTATCCAGCACCGCCTTCGGCGTCGCCTTTAGATTGATCCATTCCGGCGGCGAGGAGAGATCCACCCAGCGCGTTGCAGATTCTGGACAAAGCAGAGCCGCAACGGCGGGATAGTGATCCACACGGCTGCGGCTGAAGCGGTCTCGGAGGAGGGCTCAGGCGGTCATTCTGCGGCCTTCTGGTTGGCCAGCTCAGCTCGCTGGGCGGCGACGTGCTGACGGTAGCTGGCGCCGTCGATATTGAAGCGGAGGGCGTTCATGACGATGCGGTCGAGGATGGCGGCGGTGAGGGTCGCGTCTCCCAAGTAGCGCCCCCAGTCGCTGAGCTCGATGTTCGAGGTGATCGCGGTGGATGAGCAGCCGTGGCGGCGATCGATGAGGTTGTACAGGGTGTGTGCGGGCGTCGGCTCGTCGTCGCGCTTCCTAAGCTGACCGAGTCCGACGTCATCGATGATCAAGAGGGCCGGCCTGGCCCAGGATCGCAATCGCTTGATGTAGGTACCATCGGCGAGTCCGGCGTGGAGGTCGTCGAGTAGGTCAACGCACCGCGCATAGCGCATGGATATTCCCTTTTCGCAGGCGCGCAATCCGAAGGCTTTGAGGATGTGGCTCTTTCCGGTGCCTGACTTTCCGGTCAGGACCAGATCGTCGTTGCGTGTGACGAAATCCAGGCGTCCGAGTTCCGTCATCGTGCTCTTGTCGAGTGATGGCTGGAAGGCCCAGTCGAAGGCTTCGAGGGTCTTCCTCTCGACCAGTCCGCTCGTTTGGACGCGTCGATTGATGCGCGTGTCTCGCTTGGATTCGACCTCCTCGCCGAGCACGTGCTCGAGCAGTGCCGTGGGTCCCGGGCCTTCGCGGGTCGCCCAGGCGAGGAGCTCGTCCAGGTGGGCCGCCGTGTGGGAGAGGCGGAGGAACTTCAGGTGGTCATGAAGACGACTCAGGACTCGGTCGTCTGTGGGTTTGGCTGGCTTGGTGCGGCGCGGCTGTTTGGATCCGCCTCTTGCTTTTCCGTCGGTGTCTTCTGCCATGATGATTCCTCCTGGTTGTCGGCGCGCTTGGCGCTGGAGTCATGGCCCGCCGGGGGTGAGTGCACAGGCAGGCGGTCGAACTCGCGGAGGTCGCGTGGCTCGGTCCGCCGCATCCCGAGCTCTTTCTCAAGTCGTCGGGCGGTGTCCTCAGCGACGTACTCGTCGAGTGTCCGGGGCGGGTGAGTGGCCTCGAGCACTCGCTGCACGTCTTCGAATCTCAGGGCACCGAAGCGCGCCGCGTGACCGAGAGCGGCGTCGAGAGCCTCGGTGGCGTAGCGCTCACGCAAGAGCAAGATTTTGCGTGCGCCAGCACCCCACTGGCGAGGAGGACCCGAACTCAGTCGGCGGAAGAAGTCACCCGACTGCTCACCCATGCGCTCGAAGGCGATTTTTACCTGATCCAGGCTGATAGCCGGGCGCCGCGTCGTGCACTGGTGGAAGCCCAGGGGGTCTAGCTGGAGCCCTTGTCCTCGGGCGACCAACTCGTGGCGCGCGATGGGCTCGAGCTCGGCGCTGTAGACGAAGAGCTCGTCTCTGGTGATGCGCACCGGGAGGATGTCGGTGATGTGGTCGTAGGGAACCGCGTATCGATTGCCCTGCCAGTCGACGAAGCCATCGATGTTGCACAGGCGATAGATGACGCGTGCCGTGTCGTAATTGTGTTGTGGTAATGGCAGGAGATGGGGCGCCTCTTCGGCGAAGCGCTCGAGGCTGTTGGTGCCGTGCCGTGGCCGTGGATCGTTGACCGTATCCATCCAGTGCTCGAGCTGCTGGTTGAAGTCATCCAGGTCCCGAAACTCTCGTGCGTTGAGGAAGGACTGCTCGCTGGTCCAGAAGCCCCTCTCGACGTTGGGCCGGGCGTTAGGGTTTCCGCGGAGCACCAGGGGTCGGAACTCGTAGTGAGCGGCAAATGCCAGAAATCGCGGGTTATAGATGGGCTGGTGCCCCTCCCAGCGCAGAGCAACGACCTTCTGCCCATCGTACTTGGTGACGGCGGCGAGGCCGCCGAAGCGCTTGAACGCGCCGACGTGCCCGTCCATCTGCGCGTGCAGATCGTAGCTTGTAAACCCACGATAGAACCTGCGCGTACTGAAGGGCAGCACATAGCCGAAAACCTGTATCCGCTCGGAAAGTCCGGTCGTGTAGGTGATGTCGTACGGAGTCCAGTCGCTCTCGGACATCTCGCCAGGCCCGTACGTGACCGAGGTCTTGCTGGGCTCGACCTTGGGCTTGGGGCGGACTAGGCGCACGTGCTTCTTGACCCGGGTGTAGCCCCCCTCGAAGCCCTCGCCGCGTAGGATCTCGAACACTCGTTGGGCGGTGGCATCGGGGTACTTCTTCAGGAGCGCGTCGACACGCTCCTTGTAGGGGTCCAGCTTGGACGCTTTGGGTGCCCGACTCGGCTTCTTGGGAATGGCGCAGTGCTCTTCGTTGCGCTGCTTGTCGTGGTCCTTGAGCAGGCTCTTGACGGTATTGCGGCTAATTAGCAGGCTGCGCGATATAGCCCGCAGGCTCATCTGCTGCTGTCGGAGGGTGATCACCTGATGAACGAGCTCTTCTCGATTATTCCACGCGGTCATGCCGCACCTTCTCGATTGCTGCCTCGTCCAAGGGCTCGCTCGACCGTTGCTGCGAGTGCACCCAGCGCGGGAAGAAGACCTGAGAGCCCACGCTGAATGACGTCCCGGGTGCCCTCCCCGTGCACAGCCAGAGGAGTCGAGAGCAGCCGCGCTTCGAGGCGGGCACCGACGTTGCGGAGGAGCGCGATGTCCTGGGCGATCCAGTCGGCCTCGCTGCGTACCTTCTTGGGCTGTTTCGCAGCGTCGGTGTGTTTGCCCCGCGCCCATTCTCTTAGACGCTGCTCAAGCTCTTCTTCCCGGCAGTCGATGAGCTCAGCAACGAGCAGCTCTGTCTGGCGCGCGGTCAGGCCGCGCTCGACGACCACGTCGGCCGCCGCTTGCTGG
>DOUV01000760.1 GCA_003520455.1 Chloroflexota bacterium
GGGCAGTGGCTTGGTTGAGGTTTACCCATCCTTGCGGTTCCAATCGTAGGGGATCTCGTCGGTGTGCGCGGGGAGGCGGAACTCGTCCGGCTCACTGTAGTTGTAGAGCCTGGTTGGCACGTTGACGATAAGGGTCATCTCCGGGCTGATGCCCTTGAAGCCGTGCATGACGCCGGGTGGGATCGTCACTTTGATTGGGTTTTGAGTTCCCAGAAAGAACTCGTTGATTTCGCCGCGGGTGAGTGAATCCTCGCGACTGTCGTACAGCACCACCTTGGCCATGCCGGCCACACAGATGAAGTTGTCCTCCTGGTGCTTGTGGTAGTGCCAGCCTTTGATGACCCCGGAGTATACGGCCGTGATGTAAACCTGACCGAACGCTTTGAATTCCTCCCAATCCGAGCGGAACATCTCCATCAAATAGCCCCGTTCGTCGGGGATTAACTTCAGTCTGCGGACGTAGACGTCCTTGATCACAGTAGACCTCCTGGGAAACGATGCCCGCGAGATGATGGGTCTATTCTTCTATAGCAGTGGTGCAAGCGCGCCACTGCTATGAGATAGACTATTCGCCCGAAGACTCCCACCATCGATGGGCGGCAGCTGCCATTCAGAGGGCAATATTGAGAGCGGCGACGAACAGCAGAAGCTCGATGAGAACGGCGCCACCCCACAGCAGGTACGTGGCAAAGGGCAGCGTGCGCCGCAGCAGCAGCCCCAAGATCAGATTCGTTCCGGCGATGATCAGGCCAATGATGGGCAACTTGAAGATCTCGTTGCGCGGTGCAATGCGATCGGCCTGGCCGAGGGTATCGAAGTGCATCGGCACCAACACAGGCATCTGGTTGAAACGGAGCCAGAGAAAGCCGAAGAGCCCCACGTTGAGCGCCAGCACCAGCACCAGGAAGAGCAGGCTGAGCCGGTCGCGCGAGAGCGGGGGCAGGCGCGAACCCCGCAAGCTCGAAACGGTGTGGCCGCTCGGAACGAGCGACTGTTCAGTCATACGATTGCTTTCGGTAATACTCATACCCTCAATTCATCATTCATCGTTCGTACACCGGTGTGCACCACTGCTCCCGGTAGTCTTCGTGCTTGCCGCGGACGACGTCGAAGTAGAGCTGGCGCAGTTTCTGGACGATGGGTCCCATCTCGCCGGTGCCAACGGGGCGCTGGTCGACCGAGCTGATGGCAGCCATCTGGACGCCGGTTCCGCAGAAAAAGGCCTCGTCGCAGAGATACAGCTCGGTGCGGTCGATCGAGCGCTCCTGGCAGGAGAGGCCCAGCGCCTCGCTGGCCAGCGTCATGACCGTCCTGCGGGTGATCCCTTCGAGGACGTTGTCGGTGACCGGCGGGGTGATCAGAACGCCGTCCCGGACGATGAAAAGGTTCATGGCGCTGCCCTCGGAAACGTGCCCATCCTGATCCAGCACAATCGCCTCATCGAAGCCATTGAGGACGGCTTCGGTTTTCGCGAAGGCGCTATTGACATAAGCACCGACAATTTTTCCGCGCGCCGGGATGGCATTGTCGTCGATTCGCCGCCAGGAGCTGACCATCGCCTTGCAGCCCTCTTCGCTCTTCAGATACCGTCCAAAAGGCTCCATGAACAGCGCGAAGTCGCCTTTGAGGTTGTGCAGCCGGACCCCGATGACCTCGTCCGACTTGTAGCCCAGGGGACGACAGTAGGTATCTTCACGGAACCCCTCACGCCGCAGCAAGTCGAGGGTAATCTGCTTGAGGTCGGCTACACCGTAGGGCAGGTCGATCAGGAGCATCTTGCACGAATCAAGGAACCGCTTGTAGTGATCGTCGATGCGGAAGACGTAGAGCTGCTCTTGATCGGGGTTCCAGTAGGCACGGATACCACCGAAGCATCCAGTGCCGTAGTTGAAAGTGTGGGTTCGGATGCTGATCTTCGCATCCTCGATCGGGACGATTTCCCCGTGGAAAAAGGCGTACTTGCTCATACCGGCGATACTCCTCTCTACTCTTTTTCGCGGCCTCGTTGCCACTGATCCGATTATACCGAATCAGCGGGAGGCTCGCCAAACAGATCATTTGCGGGGAAGTTGGCCCGTCCGCGAGCGGCCGCTATAATTCGGTCCGGCAGCCAGGCGCCTCCAAGACTTAGTGGGACACCTACCAGGTGGAGCCAGAGGGCGGCGTGCGCTCCCAACCAGGGCCAGGCGAATCCATAGAGTACCGTCGCGAGGGCCGTCCCGAGCGTGAGCCCCGCGGCACGCTGCGACAGACGACCTTCTATTGCGAGAGCGGCTGGAGGAAGGACCCAGAGGGTGTACCAGGGCCGGAAAGCTGGTGCTCCCAGACTGAGATAGGTGACGAGGACCCAGAAGCCCGCGACGGGCAGCGACCAGCGGTGTTGCGCCAGGCGGCGCCCACTGTACAGGAAGGCCAGGCCGAAAAGGCTGTAGCCGGCGAGCCTGGTCAGTTCGAAAAGACTCGGGGGCACTCCCCGCCCAGGTCGTATCCAGTCTGCCGCCAGCAGGAACAGGGCCTGCCACGAAAAGCCGACTCTCTCGCTCTCTGAGGAGATTGCCCACCGGCGCAGGTCGCCGGCCGCCGTCCAGAAGGGTAGCAGGCTTGCCAGAAGCACACCGGTGGCCAGGAGGACACCCAGGGGCAATACCCGGCGGCCGCGCGGCACGCGCAGTTGGTCCCCCAAGAAGAGGGGTGCGACGATGGCGGGCACCCACTTCATCGCCGCCCCCGCTACCAGCAATGGCAGGAGGGCCCACCAGCGGCGCCCGGCCCAGGCCCAGATGGCCCCGGTGAACGCCAGCAGCATCCAACTGTCGTTGTGCCCGTTGGCCGCCACCTCGACCAGGAGCAGGGGGTTCCACGCCACCAGCACGCAGCCGGCGGCCTGGTACCGAGGAACTCGCGTCCTCAGCGCGGCCGACAGTGGCGCCAACAGGGCCAGGAGCGCCGCCAGGTTCCATAGTTTGAAGGCGACGACTTCTTGCCAGAGCCCGCCCCGGCCGAGCCACCCGGCTCCCAGTGCTAGCAACTCCCACAGCGGACCGTAGGGTGACGTCAGGGCGTGCCACTCCCCGAGAAACGGGGCCAGGTTGGCCGTTGCGGCCGCGGTATCGGGCGGGACGAGGAAGGGGTTGAGACCCGCCAGGAAGAGGCGGGTGTGGGCGACGTAGGTGTAGATGTCGATGGCCCCGCCAGGGTAGGCGCCCACGGCCAGCAACAGTCCGCTGAGAACGGTCCATGTGATCACGGGCGCACGTACCGCTGACCAGAGTTGGGCCTGGGCGACCAGCACGGCCTGCCAGTAGAGACCGAAGAGCGCAACCCAGGCCAGAGCCAGCCCGACGCCGGCCGCCGGGCGGTAGTGAGCCAACTCAGCCCAACTCAGGGCTGGTGCCCGATCGACCCAGCGCCAAAGCGGGAAGGGCAGGACGAACGTGGCTGCATAGAGGGCGAGGCTGGCAGCGCCCAAGATCCACAGAGATTGGAGATTCGAGATCGGAGATCGGGTCATCGTGTGCAGCCGAGCCATGGAGAGGCGGGTTGAGTTCAGGGTAGCAGAGTGTACCAGGTGCTGGGGAGGGCTCAAATCTGATCGACCGGCCAGATCATCAACCGCCGGCGACGATCTGGCATTGGTACACTCTGTCGAGGGAGATCGTATGTCTGCCCCGGGATCACTCGCTGGTCTCCAATCTCTCATTTCCCACCGAGGATCACTGTGCGCAACAGCTTCTTACTGACGCTCGTGTTTTGGAGCGGCTTCGTCACGCTCGGGAGCGAGTTAGCAGCCTCCCGGCTCCTGGCACCCTTCTTTGGAACCTCGACGCTGGTGTGGGCAGCGCTCATCGGATTGATCTTGATCTACCTGGCGGTCGGTTACTGGCTCGGTGGGCGCTGGGCCGACCGCTCGCCGCGCGCGACGACGCTGCTGGGCATCACTACCTGGGCGGCGTTTTTCCTGGGAGTGGTGCCGTTTGTGGCGACGCCGGTCCTGCGGCTGGCGCTGCGCGGCTTCTCGGAG
>DOUV01000093.1:0-10267 GCA_003520455.1 Chloroflexota bacterium
GGTCAGGGTCGCCGCTCGCCGGGCGGTGACGGCGATCTCGCACTGCCCTTCGGGTGTCTTCACTATCAGCGTGTCGAGCCCCCGGAGGTCGAGTTCGTAGGCGTTCCAGCGGTACCAGCCCCACGGCAGCGGCGCGAAGCGGCTCCGGATCGCCGACTGCGACTCGATCGCGACGCCCGGCGGCAGGAGCACCCAGAGCAGCCCGGACGGCAGTCGTTTCTGGAAGGGCAACAACGCTCGGGTGTCGGGGTCGAACACGAGCAGCGGGCGCTCGGCGGGCACCTCGATGCTGACGGGCCACTCACGCTCACACGCGCCCCCGAGGCAGAACCGAACCAGGTAGTGCTCGGCAGGATCTTGAATCGGCTCGGTTGCGGCCTCAGTCTTGAGATCGAGGTCAACGCGCCGGATGCGAACGGGAATCTCGATCGGGCGGCCGTCGGCCAGCAGTTGCCAGCAGACCTTGCTCTGGCTGCGAGTGGCCGGAGTCCGCTGCTCCGGCAAGAGCAGATAGACGCCCTCACCCCAGGGGTTCACCAGAACCCGCGGCTTGCGAACGCGCAATCCGCCGGGTGGCGTTGCGATCGCCTCGGGCGCGCCCGCGATCCACTCCTGGTAGGCGGCAACGACGGCATCCGGAAGGCCGATCTCCGCCGGCGCGGGGACCTCGCCGGTATTGATGGTCTCGCGCGCCATCTCGCGACAACGCTCGACGAAATCCTCGGCCACCTGGCCCCCATACTCGAGAAAACTCAACACCGGCTTGTCAACGGAATCGTGGCTCGAGCTGGTCAACCACTCGGAGATCAACTCGGGCGTTGTCAGACCGGCCAGGTGGGGCTTCGTGACCGACGGCTGGAGCATGTGCTCGAAGAAATCAAGCAGCGAGCTCTCCGGGATGCCACCGTGTCCCAGAATGGCGCCGACGTAGCGATGGCCGGCGAACTCGTGATCCAGCCCAAGCTCCTCGACAATCGTCTCGAAATTGAGGCGCCACTCGCCGACATCATTTGGCGCGAGTCCGACCGTCTGTTGCACCGTCGGCCAGAAGACGTTCGCGTCGTAACCGTAGACGCCCTGAAAGACGAGGTAGGTGACGAAGGCGCAGGGATAGTGCAGCAGAAGGGCGCGCGTCGCCGGGGCCGAGCCGCGCGACCCGATCAGGCCGCGGATCTCACGCGCCAGCGCCTCGAACTCGGCTTTCGGAAGACCCACCTCACCGATCAATTCGACCTGGGCCAACTGCGGCTTGAGTTGTTTTTCCCATTCCTCCAACATCATGGTTGGCACACCTCCCTCGGTCGCTGCGCATCTGGGCGCGTCGAAACCCGCGGTACCTCTGCGGAGGCTGGGATCGATGACGCGCGTGTGCGCAACATCGACCATGGCACTTCAGGACTGACGGAGTCCTACCATTCAATCGAGATCCGGACTCGCTCCGGGTCGTGGCCGGTTAATCGCTCTGTGAGGAACTGTCCGAAGCGCTGGCGGAAGACCTCCGGCGGGCAGGGCGTCCCGTCGCCGACGAGAGCCAGCAACAACTCCTCAAACGGCACCGCGAGGCGCTCCACCCCTCGGAGCGCTTCGTTGATCGCTGATACAAAGCCATCTGTCACCATATCCGGAAGCTGTTTCGTTCTTCGAAAGGTCTGCAACAACACTTTCTTCTCGGTGTCCAGCATCTCGATGGTTGCGACGACCCCCGGGCGATCCAGTTCCGTCAACAGCAGTTGTGCCCACCCTGCGGTGGCGCGATCAACGTCGGCCTCGATACGATCCAGCAGGTTGGCCGCATTCGGTTGCGGCCGGCCTTCCGTTGCGCGGAAGCCGCAGTGAGGGCAAACAGGCTGCTGGCGGAGGTCGCTGGGGACGAGACGCCAACAGGAAACCAGATCACGCAGGTCGTTCGTGATGCGCGCAAGCTGTTCCTCCGGTAATAACCGGATGCGGCTCAGCGTCTGCAGCCGCTTGAGCCGCGGCGACTCCAATATCCGCTTTTTGCGCTCATCTTCGTTCCGGTCAAGGCGGGCGCGTCGGTGAGCGGCGACATAGTATTCGACGTAGTCGCCCTTCAAACTCTCCAACTCACGCTGGAGTAACTGGCGTGCCTGGAGATCGCCCGCGTCAGGCGCCGCACGCAGACGCTGCAATTGCGCGGCCCGTGTCACCGCGATTCGCTCCCCAAGAGGGTGATCGGCCGGGAGCATCGCCTCGGTCTCACGCAGGTAGGCGGTCAGCGGCTGCAGGGCGGCCACGCCCTCGACGAGCCGTTCCAGCGCCCGAAGATCCCGGCGGTGGCCGGCCTGCACCTGGATTTCATTCTCGGTCAAGCGCAGGTTGCGAAGGCGCCCGGGCGTGTTGAAAACCCGCAGCGACTCCAAAAACGCCTTGTAGGAACCCAACGCTTCGCCCATCTGCGCCTGGGCGCCGGGCGCCAGAACCGGTTCCTGCCAGAGAAGCAGACCCTGGCGAAGCGTTTCAAGCGCGCGCACCACTCGGCCGGTCTCCGCTTCCACCTCACGTTGCAGGGTCTCGATCGCCACATCGTGGCGCTCCGTATCGCGAATCAAGCCGGGTGAGAGCTGCAATGCCTCAAAGACCGCCACCCACGCGGCGAGCGGGACATCGCGCGGCCGCTCGATGAACCGAAAATCGGCCAGTGTTTCCATCGCCAGTCGCGCCGCCTGATCCAGGGTGGTGGCGTCAATACGCTGTCCGGGGATCTGCAGGACGACGTCACCGCTGTACACCAGGGACAGCAGGAGGACGACGAGCCACTCAGGTTCCAGTTTGAAACGCGGATCGCGCTCGATACCGGGATACTCAGTGACGAGCAACGCGGAGCGGTTGAGCACCTCGCCCGACCGGAGCTGAGCGAGCCTGTCGAGGATATATCCGGCATAGCGGGAGCGACGTGGGCGCACCTGCCCATCCTGAACCAGCTCCAGCCCGTCCAGCACCGCGGCGCCGGCCTGAGTCCGCGTGCCCGCGAGCCAGCGAATCGCCTCCTGCGCCATACGCGGGCGGCTGGTCTCGGTGATGTCATCGCGCAGGCCCCGAAAGGCGGGATATTCGGGATAGCGATCGTCGAAGACGGACGCCAGCACGGCGCTCGCGACCGCGTTGACCAGTTCGCGGATGGAGAGGTCGCTCTGGTGACGCGGCGCCTCGCGCGTCCATTCGGCCAGGCGTCGTGAGGTGCCCTGATGGGTGACGGTCACGGCATGCGGCATGCTCTGACGCAGCCAGCGCTGCAGGGCCGACAAGGCATCGTCTGCTTTCCGGAGATAGACCTGCTTGTGTTCCCCCCCGGAAATCCCGGCCATCTCTAAAGCGCCGGCAAAGGTCTGCAACAACTGCTCGAAGTTCTCATCCCGTCCGGTAAGGTGGAAGAAGAGTTCGTCGGACGCGTGGTGGTCGTCGAAATGCGGCGGCTCGAAAGGCTGGATAAAGTACAGATAGAAATCCCGCGGCGGCTGGGCCGTAGAACGCTCGTTTGGCGCGCCGAAAAAGAGGTAGCCCCGCCGAGCCACGCGATGTCCCTGCCACGAGACCTCATGCGACCAGATGCGGTAGCCCGGCACATGCGTGCTGTCAGTACACTCCATGACCCGTTTGAGGGCATCGAAGTAATAGCGGTCTAATTGCTCGGGCGAGAGATTGCGCGCTTTCTCGGCGATCAGTGCCTCGTAATCAATATCCTTTTTGAGATCGAGGTAGTATTGGCCGTTCTCGGGATTGTAGGCGATGAACTGTCCGCTGACCGTGCGAATAATCTCCTTCATGGCCACATCAACCGTGCCGCGCAAAAAATCAGGATCGGGTTCCGGCAGAGGCATATGCAAACAGAGACCGTCACGCAACTCCTCCGGGGTCGCCCCCAAGGGCGCGTAGACGTCGCCTGTCGTGAGACGCAACACGCTCAGGGCATGAATGAGGCGCAAAGCCATCGGGCGGTAGGATGGACGCGTGTAGGCCGCCTGAATCCGCTCCTCGAGAATCTGGCTTTTTTCGACCACCTCACGGACTTCGGGCACGCTTCGCAGGGTGGGGTCTCCTTGCAGGACGCGCCAGTAGTCATCGTACGCGATAAGGCCAGGCTGGCTGTCCGGTACCGTCTCATCCAAGCGGCCGGCAATCGCCCGGCTGAGTGTGCGGAGCGCCTCGCGCTTCTCTACGAGCGTGATGCGCTCGAAAACATCCAGGTAGGTTGGATGGATGGGGAAGAGCCGCACGTACTCGTCCAGTCGTTCAGCCATCGCCGGATAGAGCGGTGCGAAGCGCTCAAGATAACGATGAATCCAGGCCCGCTGGTCGGCTGTTTTCCGGAGCAGCCGCTCCGCTACGACAAAGGCAACGTCGGTTCGGGTGATTCGGACCTGCTCAAACCGATCGCGAACGCGCCGCACGCTATCAGCCACAAACTGAAAGCGCGGGCTGTCGAACAGCGACTCTTGCACGCCCCCGATAAAACGGAAGCGAGTCAATCGAGAGACTTCGCCAAGCTCCCGCAGGAAGGTCAGATCAAGGATCAACTCCTGGTCGCGGCGGCTTCGCAAGTACTCGAGCAGCTCATCCACGATCACCAGCAAGCCCTGGTCCGGGTAGTGCTCCGCAAACTGATGCATCATCGCGATGAACAAATCCTTGCTGTCGGGCGCGTCGGCCATGCCGGGGAAACGGTATTCAATGCCACGCTGCTCCAGGAAACGCTCGAGATGCCCGCAGAGAATATCGCGCAGAGACATCCTGGTCGCCCCAATCTCGGTACGCAGCACCTGAAATCGCCCCGCGATTCCGTTCTGGATAGCCGATGCGACATCCGCGCGTGCCAGCTGGTTCACCAGATCGGCGTGTTCCGCCACCGCGGAGACGACCGACATCAGGTGGGACTTTCCCGTGCCATAGTTACCAACAATCAGGACGCCCTTGTTGTCGGCCGGCCGATCGAATCGCAACTGTGGCAGAATGACTTCGATAAGCTGCTCGGCCATACGATCCGAGATCACGTAGGTCCGCACAAGATGCTCCGCCTCATCCCTGCGATCGGCCTCGCGCACCTGGATGACTGTTTCAATTGGGTCGAACTGAACGAGATCGCGATAGCGCATTGTTCTATTCCTCTCGCCGGAGTCTCGTGACGTCCACAGCGATGAGATCAGCTATGTCGTCCGGCGCGTAACGGCGGTACTCGGCATGCCCCGGCTCGGCATAGATCAGGGAGCCGCCCTCGAGTGAGCCGGGCCAGGCAACAACGAGGCGCCGCGAGCGGCTCGCCGCCTTCAAGGCGCGCAAAGGATCGAGTTGGAGCGCCGGGTCAAAGAGCAACTCAATGTTGTCGAGGAGAAGGGGGTCTGCGCCTCCGAGCAACTCATGCAGAAGGTCTTGGGTCTGCCCCGGCCGCTGTCGCGCCGGCAATTCGAGTAGGCGCCGGCTGAGGACCAGGTTGAGGTTGATAGAAGGAGCATTCAACACCTGCTGCCACGTCCGCAACGTCCTTGTCTTCCCACTCGCAGGTGGACCCACGACCAGAAGGAGCCGATGGTAGTAGCTGTTTAGTTGTTGGAGCGTTACCACTATCGGCTGCAGCATCATCATCGGCCTCGTTCTTTTTCGACGCTTTCCACTCTATCAAGAAGGCGCGACAGAAGGCGTCTCGATGACTACGAATCGAACGCCAAATTACCAGAACGAGCGTTTTATTTCTTGGACTGGGCGCACAACACCACCAATTTCGATGACATAGTAATCGCCTTGCTCTTTCACTTCCTTAGAGAGCTGATCGTAGAAAGCAACCGGCCCATTCGATTGTCTGTCCAGCTCGACATGTCGGCGGTAGACACCCGTGACTTCCAATCCTACAAAGCGCTGATACGGGTGTTGATACTCGGGAAACTGCCGTTCCAGTTTTTCAGTCAGCGTCGATGGCCCGGCTCGGACACCCGCTAAGAGCCCGATGTTCCGGTTCGTGCTATCGTGCCTGATAAAAAACGGATTCGAAGAGCCTTTGTTGCGAACGAGCGCAATTTTGTCGCCAACGCGAACACGGTTATAGATGAGACGCTGATCTGCCCAGTCGTACCCAAATTTGCTGATAAAGACATCCCCCAGTTCGTGCGCACGAGCAGCCGATATACATAAGTGTGACTGGCGAACTGATCAATTTCCGTCAAAATGACCACGCGCCGCTCTAGACCTTTGAAGCGATGAACACTGCTCATTTGGATATGATTCTGAGATGACGGGTAGTCAGTCGACTTCTGTTACTGCAAAAGTCGAGCTGTTATTCGCTGGAAACGAGGGATCGAAGAAGAGTGACAGTTGCTGGCTTCTATTACCGAAGGTGGCGGCGGTGCAGAGACAAACGGGCGAGAGGGATACGACGGATCAGTCGCGAAGGGAAGCCGCTCGAAGAGGGGGATCTTCGGTGCAAGTTCCTCTATCGATCCAACACAGATTATGGCGTCCTCGCCAAGCCATTTGGACGCAATTGGGGGCCGAGCCTCTGCTCTCGTATGGCGGAGGAATTGGGCTCGATCGCTGCTCATCTGCTCCCTCGCAGACGCCGATAACGCCGCGCATCGTGGCGCTGAGGCGAACAGGGTCTTCTCTTGAGCACTCAGACCTGAGAACGTTCTGTCTCGTGTTCCGCACTCCGCAGCAGCGCTTCGAGGTCAGCCTGCCGGATCCACCAATGCTTGCCAAGGCGGACGCCAGGCGAGCGGCCTTGCCGAAGCAGCCTGCGCACCGAGTCGAGATGCATTCGCAAGAGATCGGCAACTTCTTCGACCGTCATCAGGTCTTCACGTTGCATCAGCACACTTTCCCCCATACCCCGCCAAGTGTACCGCGTTATAGACGACAATGCAAGACATTTCGGATGTATCTTTTGTAATGTTCAAGCAACCGATCTTCTAAGCGAGAAAAGTGGCCAGAGGAGAGGCGGAGACTATCAAACATTATTGGCTGAGGAACGTGGCAGAGGTGAGGAGTATGGATACGCTTTGGGAACGCTACAGCGAGGTGTCATGTGCCCATTTCGTATGATTGGCCGCTGTCCGGTCAGTCCTGTCGTAGGGGCGCCAGAACCAACCACGGGGGCAACTTTCAAGTGAGGGTTTCAGCATACCTGGCGCAGCCTGCCTTCCGCAAAGTACGCCTTGTAAGGAAACAGAGGCCCGTTGTTGGCGTTGAGCCAGACACCGGGCTGGCCGGGCAGAGACAACGTGACTCTCCAGGCTCTGGCCTTGTTCGAGGTGGTGACCCGGTGCCCATCCGAAGTAGGACGCTGGGCATATCGTTGTGGAAGCCTTGATGAGGGCGACGACGGACACCTGGCGGGCTCGCCCTGCGGATTCCCCCGCGGAGTATGCCCTACCCCGCCGGGTACGCCCTCCCCCACGGGGTACACCGAAGCGCGGCGATCGCGCCGGGGACCGCCCGCACCCCCTGTGGGGGAGCCCAAGCGAGGTGTACTCGCTTGGGTGTCTCCGTAGGGGATGTGGCGCGCCGCCGGCTCACTGATTGTGGGCCCCATGGCCGAACGAGACGCGCTCAAAGTGACAACCCACCCGATCTGGGAGCAAATTAGCGGGGTGTAGGACCGTGAGCTGCTTATCCCTCGATCAGGGCAATTCCTTCTAGATCGTGGCTGTGAAAGATCGGTCAATCGAGATCAGCATAGGCAGTAGCGGTAAGTCGCGCACCATCCCGCGCATGGACCTAGAAGGAGCGTGGTGCCACTTGATCACGAGATTGGAGCTCACCCGAACTGCCACTCTCCTTTATTCTGCCGTTTTTGCACCAAAGCATCTGGTTGGCGCAGGAGACCGCCGTCTTGCTCGGGGTTTACACCCGCTAACAGGCGCAAGACTGACGGTAAGATGCAAGTATATTTTGTACCTCTTTCAGAGCCTTCCATTGCCACAACTCACACCACCCATTGACACTAAGGTGTCAGAGTGGTACGATTCGTGGGTAGGGAGGCAGCGTGATGATGAAACCACGGATTCAAGTCTACACCGATCCGGAAACCAAACGGCGGATTGAGCTGGCTGCCGCCAGGTGTGATGTCGCCGTCACGGAGTATTGCCTGGAGGCGATCAGGGAAAAGCTCGCCGAGGACGATATGCTGGAGGCAGAACAGATAGAAATACCAATCAAGCTGACAAAGCATGAGGATCTTATTGCAGACCTTCGCGCGTTGCAAGAGCGGATCAAAACGCGCCGTGGCGGAAAGCTTATCGACGTAGATTCTATCCTTGAGCAGATGCGCGAAGAGCGAGATGATGAACTCCCTGGTATGCATTGATGCCAATGTAATCGTGCGGACGCTTGTTCCAGGCCCCTTCACGGAGAACGCCCTTGCCTTACTGACGAGCTGGCAGTCCGATCAGGTCACGCTGATTGCACCGGCCATTCTGGCCTTTGAAGTCACCTCAACCCTGCGCCGGTTGGTGTATTTGCAGGAGCTCACGCCTGAAGAGGGGGAGGAGGCCTTTGAGCAGTTTCTGCGGATCCCCATTCGCCTCTCTCACCGCCGCCCGCTTTTTCCGCTCGCCTGGAAACTGGCCAAAGAGTTCAACCGCTCACGGGCTTACGACACTGCCTATATCGCCCTGGCACACCTTGCGAACTGCGAGTTCTGGACGGCGGATGAGCGACTCTATAACGGCGTTCACCAGAAACTACCGTGGGTAAAATGGGTTGGGATGGTTGGCCCACACTAACGGGCGAGATTCTGAACAAGATGGTCCGGGATGAAGCGGAAACGCTATGAAGCCGCACCTATTGGCATCCATCATGGAATAAATCGGGGAAGTGGCGACCCTGAAGCGCAACGATCCGGCCACCGATCCGCATCGTGGCTCCAACCTGCCGGGTAAAGAATCAGGCGAGCAACAGCGCCGGTGTCGCAAGCACCGTTGCCAGGTCGCCCAGGAAGCGGGCCCCCACCGCTCCGTCAACAGCGCGGTGATCGGCCGAGAGGGTCGCGGTCATCATCGGCCGCACGGTTGGCTGTCCGTCCACCGGGACGAGCCGGTCGGTGATGCGGCCCAGGGCCAGGATCCCGACCTGAGGTGGATTGATGATCGCCGTAAAGTGATCGACGGCGAACATTCCGAGATTGGAGACGGTGAAGGTCGCCCCTTGAACGACCTCGGGGGAGAGTTGATCGGTGCGCGCCCGCTCGCTCAGCGCCCGCAAGTCGTTTCCAATCGCGACAACGCCCTTCTGATGAGCATCGCGAATGACCGGCACGATCAGCCCCCGCTCGACAGCCACCGCGACCCCGAGATGGACCGGGCGAAAGAGATGGAGTTCCTCATTCCCGTAGTGGGCATTGAGCCATGGGTGGCGGCCCAACGCCCAGGCAACCGCTTTGAGGAGCAACGCCGTGAGCGAGATGGGGGTCTCGTTCGAGGCACGGAGCCAGCTATTGATTTCCTCGCGCCAGGTCTGGATCGGCCCGGCATCGAGTTCGGTTGAAAGGGTGAAGGCCGGGATGGTCCGGGCGCTCTCCTCCATCCGGCGCGCGATAATGCGCCGCAACCCGCTCAATCGCACGATCTCCTCCTCAGGAGGAACGCGAGCGGGTGCGGCGACGGGCTGGCTCGCGCCTGTCGCGGCAAGGGCTGCCAGGACGTCGGCCTCGTGAATCCGGCCGCGCGGGCCGCTGCCGGAGAGATCCTTGAGATCGATCCCACGCTCTCGGGCAACTCGGCGGGCGGCCGGTGTCGCCCGCACGCGAGCCGAATCGGTGGGCTGGGTGAGGAATCGCTCGACGTCTTCCTTCGTCACTCGCCCGCGGGGGCCACTGCCCGGGATCGCCGACACGTCGACTCCGGCGCTCATGGCAAGACGGGTGGCGACGGGGGTCGGTGGCGGCGCGATATTCTCGTCCGGGCCTTCGGGGAGTGGGGGAGGTTCCGCCGAAGGCGCCGCCTCCGCAGGGGTTTCGCCCGGATCGAGAATCGAGGCGATCACGCTGGTCACCGGAACGGTCTCGTCGGCCCGGGCGCGGATATCCGCGAGGGTGCCACTCGCCGGGGCCTCGACCTCTATATTGACCTTGTCGGTCATAACCACGACAAGTGGCTCGCCCTTCTCGACGTGGTCGCCCTCACGCTTGAGCCATTCAACGATGGTACTTTCGGTCTGATCCATACCGAATTTCGGCATGATGACAGGTTTCACTGCAACTAGCCCTCATCCACAGGAGTTACGCAGTAGGTTGAATTGCAAACGGAGTATCGGCTTGTAGTGC
>DOUV01000093.1:10287-11693 GCA_003520455.1 Chloroflexota bacterium
CTTCAGCGCGCTAAAGCGCGCACTACAAGCCAAATGCCGCTTCTTGAGCCATCAACCTTGAATCACCACCTCGCACCGCGTAACTCCTGTCATCCAAAGGTGTGCTGATTCGCGAGCGCTCCGTCCCGCGGCGTCAGGCCCGTCCCTCAAGGAGGTCGCGCGCGGCCGACACAATATCCTCCACTTGCGGGATGGCGCGGCGCTCCAACTCGCGGTTGTAGGGAATCGGGACATCGAGGCCGGCGACGCGCCGGGGGGGAGCCTCGAGGTAGTCGAAGGCATCGCTCTCGACGACTCGCGAGACGATCTCGCCCCCGAAGCCACCCGTCCGCACCGCCTCGTGAACCACCAGAAGCTTCCCGGTCTTGCGAACCGAGTCGAGAATCGGGGCCACGTCGAGCGGCTTGAGTGTCCGCGGGTCTACCACCTCAACGTCGTGCCCCATGGCGGCGAGCTGCCGGGCGGCCTCGAGTGACTGGCGAACCATATAGGAAGTTGCCACAATGGTAAGATCGCTTCCCGCCCGCCGAACCTCGCTGAGGCCAAGCGGGATGGTGTAGGGCTCCTCGGGGATCGGGCCTTTGAGCTTGTAGAGCAACTTGTGCTCGACGAAGATCACCGGGTTATCGTCTCGGATGGCCGCGATGAGCAAGCCCTTGGCATCGTAGGGAGTGCTCGGCATCACAACCTTCAAGCCGGGGACGTGAACGAACCAGTTCTCGAGACTCTCGGAATGTTGGGCGGCGGCACCGGTCCCGGCTCCTCCCGGCATTCGGAGCACCATCGGCACCCGCGCCTTCCCTCCGAACATGTAGCGCAGCTTGGCCGCCTGGAGGACTAACTGCTCCATCGAGATGGTGACAAAATCCATGAATTGAATCTCGCCGACGGGACGCATTCCGGTCAGCCCCGCGCCGATGCAGGCGCCGGCAATCGCGGCCTCGGAGATGGGCGTATCGCGGACGCGCTCGGGGCCGAACTCCTCGACCAGCCCGGCCGTCACACCGAAGGCGCCGCCGTATACGCCGATATCCTCGCCAATCAGAAAGACACGCTCGTCGCGCTGCATCTCCTGCCGCAAGGCTTCCCGCAGTGCTTCGGCGTAGCTCAGCTCCCGCATCAGGCGTAGACTCCCTCTAATATCTCGTCGGGGTCGGGATCGGGGCTGGCTTCGGCGAAGGTCACTGCCGCCTCGATGGTCTCCCGGATCTGGGCTTCGATCTCCGCCGCGCCTGGCTCGTCGAGCCAGCCGTGGTCTTTCAGGTAGTTTTCCAGCCGGGCGATTGGGTCGCGAGCCTGCCAGCGCTTCAGTTCGTCGCGGGTGCGGTAGGCCTGTCGGTCACTCTTCGAGTGTCCCTTCCAGCGATAGGTGACGGACTCGATCAGGCTCGGGCCCTCGCCGGTGC
>DOUV01000098.1 GCA_003520455.1 Chloroflexota bacterium
CAGCGGCCAGGGCCAGCCGGGCGGTTCCATCGTGTACGGGCATACACCCGAGCCTGACACGCTTGACCCCGCCGCCACGTTCTCGTCGTGGGTCCAGATCGAGCTGAAAGCGCTCTACGACACGCTTGTCTGGTGGGGGCCTGATGGGAAATATTACCCTGGCCTGGCCGAGTCATGGGAAATCTCGCCGGATGCGAAGACCTACACCTTCCATCTCCGCCAAGGCGTCACCTTCCACGACGGAACGCCGTTCAACGCCGAGGCGGTGAAGTTCACCTTCGACCGTATCGGGGTCGCCAAGACGACAGTCGGCAAGGGCGCTGCAGGCTTGATGGGCAGCTACGATACAACTGAGGTCGTCGACGATTACACCGTCGCAGTGCATTTCAAGGAGCCCTTTGCCCCCTTCCTGAACTCTGCCAGCGATGGGTTCCTCTCCATTGTCTCGCCGACCGCCGTACAGAAGTACGGCGATGCGGACTACGGCCGCCATCCAGTCGGCACGGGCCCATTCACGTTCAAAGAGTGGGCTGCCCAGGATCACGTTACCGTCGTGCGGAACCCCGATTATAACTGGGCGCCCCCCTTCTTTAGCCACCAGGGGCCGGCCTACCTGGAACAGATCACCTTCCGCTACATCCCGGACGACAGTACGCGCATCGCGAGTCTGGAGAAAGGCGAGACCCAGATCATCAGCCGCGTGCCCGAGATCGAGGTTGATCGGCTCGCAGCGAGCCAGGACTTCCAGGTGATCAGCGGGACAACTCCGATGATGCCGCAGTCGCTCCTCCTCAACGTGACACACCTCCCGCTCGATGACCTGAAGGTCCGCCAGGCGATGAACTACGCCGTCGATCAGAAGCTACTGGTCGATACGATCTTTCAGGGGCACGCCCTCCCAGCCCACGGGCCACTCGGCCCGGCGAATCCCTTCTACTGGCCGGGCGTGGAGCAGATGTACTCGTATGATCCGGACAAGGCCACGGCGCTCCTTGCCGAGGCCGGTTGGAAGTCTGGGGCCGACGGTATCCTGGTGGGTGAGGACGGGAAGAAATTCCAGGTGACGCTTACCCAGCCAGGCGGGCCCGCCCTGATCGGCAAGGGCTGGGAGTTCGTCCAGGCTCAATTCCGCGATATCGGTATTGATATGAAGATCGAGCAACTCGACTCCTCCGCAATGTTCGAGAAAGCCGTGAAGGGGGATAGCGACATCGCCCAGCTCCAGTGGGGCTTCAGCGATCCGACCGGCATGAATATCATGTGGAACTCGGAGAACGAGGGGACGGGCTTCAACTGGTCACACATTCACGATCCGAAGGTGGATGAGCTCCTGAACAAGGGTGATTCCGCGACCGATCCGCAAGAGCGGACCGCCATCTACCAGGAGTTGCAGCAGTACATCATGGAACAGGCATATGAGGTCCCGCTCTATGTGTTCATCGCCTACCACGCCGCGTCGAAGGACCTCAAGGGTCTCGTCGTTGCGCCGACGGCACGCCACATTTGGCTGTACGACGCATACGTCGAGAAATAATCGGTTCAGGGACAGCCGGGGTCGGGGGTGCAATCCACCCTCGACCCTCCTTGAGAGACAACGCATGTGGTCCGCGGAATACCGTGGCGTGAAGGAAATGTTTTCATGTCGGCGTTTCTTAAGCGACAGATCTTGCTGACGATTCCAGTGCTCTTCGGCGTTTCCCTCCTGGTCTTCTCCATCATGAGCCTCACGCCCGGAAATGCGGCGGAGGCCATGGTGCTCCAGGGCGGTGCCCAGGTTTCCGGGGCCGACCTGGAACGTTTCCGCCATGAGATGGGTCTGGATGACCCCTTGCCCGTCCAATATTGGCGGTTTCTGAGCCACGCGCTCCGGGGAGACCTGGGGCGCTCGCTCCGAACGACCCGGCCCGTGACCGACATTCTCCTCGAGCAATTGCCTGCAACGGCTCAACTGGCGGTGGCAGGCCTGGGTCTGGCCATCGTTTTGGGTCTTGTTCTCGGCATTCTCTCGGCCCTCCGCTGCAACACCTGGGTCGATACGGTGAGCATGGTGCTTGCACTGGCCGGCTGGTCGATGCCCAGTTTCTGGCTCGGGCTGCTTCTGATTCTCCTCTTTGCGTTGAAGCTCGGATGGTTCCCTATCACGGGTCAGGGTGGTCTCGCGCGGTTGGTCTTGCCCGCCGTGACGCTGGCGCTCGGCTCTGCCGGCCTGATTGCTCGCCTGGTACGCGCTGGCATGCTGGAAGTGATGCAGATGGAATATGTAACAACGGCACGCGCGAAGGGCTTGCACGAGCGGCAGATCATCCTCAAGCATGTTCTCCGCAACGCTTTGATCCCGGTCATCACGATGGTCGGGTTGCAGTTCGGCCGCCTCCTGAGCGGTACGGTGATTATCGAGACGGTCTTCGCGCGCCAGGGTATTGGCCGCATCACGGTGGACGCTATCCAGGGGCGCGATATGCCGGTGGTGCAGGGCGCCGTCCTGCTGTTCACCGTCATCTACGTGCTGACGAATGTGGCCGTCGATATTTCCTATGCCTTTGTTGATCCGCGCATCCACCATGCATAGCGGCGTGTGGTCAACTCCCGGCACGTTCCCCACCAGACAGCGGACCAGGTACGTCGCAACGATATGCTGCATGCCTCACGGGGTGCTGGCGGACCGTCAGGAAAACAGTAATAGACGGTCCGCGTGGGACCTCCTCGCGGATGTCCCTGTCTACTCATTAGAGGCTTGATGGAACGCTCGAACAGGGAAGGGCACGTATGACAGTAGTTTCGCCACATATATCGACGGTAGCCGGCGTGGAACCGCGGTTCAAGACGAAAAACCCCGTGGTCGAAGTACTCCGATTGTTGGCCCGCAATCCGGGTGCGATTCTTGGCGCCGTCGTCGTCGCGCTTCTCATCGTCGCAGCGATCTTTGCATCCCAGATCGCGCCATACGATCCTATCAAGATCAATCCGCGCGATGCCCTCCAGGGGCCCAGTCTGAAACATTTGGCCGGGACCGATCCATTCGGGCGAGATATCTTCAGCCGGATCATCTACGGCGCAAGAATCTCCCTGCAGGTTGGGATCATCTCCGTCGGCATCGCGGGTTTTTTCGGCGTGTTGCTGGGCCTCGTGGCCGGCTACTACGGCCGGTGGCTCGATGGTCTCATCATCATGCTCGTCAACATCATGCTGGCCTTTCCGGGAATCCTGCTGGCGCTGGCCATCGTGGCCTGGCTGGGTCCGAACCTGGCGAATGTCATGATCGCGGTTGGGATCTCTTCGATCCCAGCCTACATCCGGCTCGTGCGCGGCTCTGTCATGTCCGTGAAGCAGAGCGTCTATATCGAGGCAGCGCGCATCAGCGGGTGTCGCGATATGCGGATCATTCTGTACCACATCCTTCCGAACGTCATAGGGCCGGTCATCGTTCTCGCCACGCTTGGTGTCGCCTCCGCGATCCTTGTCGGCGCGTCGGTCAGTTACCTCGGTCTCGGGGCACAGCCGCCAACGCCGGAATGGGGAATCATGGTCAACGACGGGAAAGAATACCTGCGACGTGCGTGGTGGATGACCACCTTCCCCGGCCTGGCGATCATGATCGTCGTCCTGGCGATGAATCTCTTGGGAGATGGCTTGCGGGATGCCCTCGACCCACGACTCAAGATATAGGAAACCGAGAAGCTATGTTCAACGTGGTATTGGCGGACCCGCCGGAGCCATACTATCTGGAGTGGATGCAGGCTGCTCTCCCCGACGGAATGGAACTGGCAGTGCCCCCGCCAGGGGATGAGATGGCTCTCTATGCCCTGGTTCGCGAGGCAGATTTTCTCCTCACTCGCAAACGATTCATTGGGCGCGAGCTGATCCGGGCTGGCAAGCACCTGCGGCTGATCCAACAGTTCGGATTGACGCGGGACCTCGTGGACCTGGCGGCGGCGCGGGAGGTTGGCATTCCCGTGGCCGGGATGCCGCTCGCTGGCGCAATGGCCGTGGCCGAACTGGTGATGACCCTTCTCCTCGCCCTGAGCAAGAACCTGCGGCGCGCTCACGAAGCCACGGCGGACGGTGAGTACCGCAAGCTTGGCCTGGAGCCAAAGACGACCAGCCAGAGCTCCATCGCGTTCCAGTGGATGCGCCTGCCGGCCGTCGAGGTGTACGGCAAGACATTGGGTATCGTCGGCCTGGGGGAGATTGGACTCGAAACGGCCAGGCGCGCCCGCGCGTTTCGCATGCGGATTGTTTACCACAAGCGGAAACGTCTGCCGGAGGAACGAGAGCGTGCCTGGGGTGCCAGCTACCGGCTGTTGGATGATTTGTTGCGCGAATCCGATTTCGTCAGTCTGAGTGTCCCCCACACGCAGGAGACGGACCGACTCATCGGCAAGCGAGAGTTGGACCTGATGAAGCCTTCTGCTTTCTTGATCAACACCTGTCGCGGGGGCGTCGTGGACGAGGACGCGCTCTACCAGGTCCTGGCGGCCGGGCGGATCGCGGGCACCGGGCTTGACGTCTTCCGCAAAGAACCTTTGCCGGCTGAGAGCCCGCTCGCGCATCTGGAGAACGTTATTCTGACCCCGCATATCGGCGGTGGGTCGGGCGAGCCCAATCTGATTCAAGAGGTCCACGACGTTCTGGAGAATGTCGCCCGCGTTGCCAACGGAGAACACCCCTGGTATGTCGAAACGATCCCTCTGCGATGACGGTGGTGCAGGAGACGAGGACCGAATACGGTTGTGGTTGACAGAGAGGGAAAGGGAGTGATGTTCTGTGGCGATCCCCATCAAAATGCCCCAGCTTGGGGAGAGCGTTGTCGAAGGAACCATAAGTCGCTGGCTCAAATCGCCGGGCGAAGACGTGACTGAGTACGAGCCCCTGCTCGAAGTCGCGAGCGACAAGGTTGATACCGAAATCACGGCTCCTACGGCAGGGAAGTTAGACCGAATTCTCGTGCGTGCCGGTGAGACGGTGAAGGTGGGCACGATTCTGGCGTACCTGGCGGAACAGCAAGCGGAGTCTGATGGGAAGCACACGCTGTCATACGAGCCCGAAACGGAGGCA
>DOUV01000217.1 GCA_003520455.1 Chloroflexota bacterium
CTTTAACTGCTCTACTGCTTCTTACAGGCGCCCTTGTTGGCAATAAACCATGGCGAGGTTGTACCGGGTGACGTGTTCGCTTGCCCGGTCGCCGCTCGCTTCCCGAATGGGCAGGGCGCGCTGGAAGGTGTCTCAGGCCTCCTACCGACGCCCGAGATCATGGTAGATCCCCCTATTGACTGTGCCAGGGTTTTCCTTTATGATGTTGGTCAGATGTGCGTTGGTCAGACCAATTGTGTGCTTACGCGGAGCCTCGCCGTGATGGCTTTTCGGTCGGACTTGCTCCCCGGCGCAAGCAATACTCCTTATTGGCGGCCTTCAACCAGGATGCAGATTCAACCCTGAGACCGCCCGGCTCACCGGGCCCTGCGTGGGGTTTGTCTCTTGGTTTGAGCTTGTTGGTATGGCTCCCTTTGGTTCAGGAACCATAACCCAAGATGCTATCGTCGCCTTCTCCGGCGAAGGAGGTTGGCGCATGAGGTGAATGGCACGCGGTAGACTCGACTCTAAACGGCCATGTGGAGATTCCAGCAAGGAGGTTTTGGACATGTCCTGGCAAGACGGAGACAAACCCCTGAACAAGATATCACGCCGCAAGTTCCTCTCGACGTCGCTCCAGGTCGGTTTGGGGATGATAGGGGTCAGCGCTCTGAATGCGTGTGCCCCCGCGGCGACCCCAGGCGCCTCGCAATCCGCGGCGCCCGCGACCTCGGCCCCGGCCGTCCCTACTACGGCGGCGTCCAAAGGGCCGGTCACCCTCGAGTTCTGGCAGATTGCCCAGGGCGCAAACTACGACAAGGTCCTCCGGCAATTGATCGAGGAATACGAGGATTCACATCCGAATGTCAAGGTCAACCTGACGGTCCAGCCGCAGAAGGATATGGACACCAAGGTGCGTTCGGTTTATACGAGCGGCGGACCCGGTCCCGACCTTATGATCTGCGGCAGCGTCTATTCGCTCACCTACGCCCGGATGCCCTATGGCTTTATCGATCTGACCGATCGAATCGCGGCCGAAAAACTCAAAGACACGATCGCCCCGAGCGCGTGGGAAACGATGCAGGAGAACGACAAGCAGTTCGGCGTCCCGTTTACGGCCTTTCTTTTCCTGCTGAACTATAACAAGGACCTCTATAAAGCCGCAGGGCTCTCCGGACCACCTACCACGCTCGACGAGCTTCTGGCCAACAGCAAGAAGATCACCGATCCCTCTCAGGACCGCTACGGATTCCTGGCGTTTACGGCTTTCCCGGCCTGGATCCTGGAGCAGTTGTGGTATGACGCCGGCGTCGGATATTTTGAAGGCTCGGAGAATTTCGACAAGTACGATGTCACGAAGCCGATTACGATCACCAAGCCCGAGGCGGTCGCGGCCCTGGAATACGTCAAGTCGTTGGCGGAGACCGCACCGGGCGGCCTGCAGGGGAATATCGGCGTCAAGACAGGGGATGCGGACGCGGCCTTCGCGAAGGGCAACCTGGCGCATTTCTATACGCATACCATCCACACTTCCCAGATCCAGAGTTACAATGAGAACATGGTGCCGCAGAAGAATTTTGATGTGGCGGCCTTCCCGAAGGGACCCAAACGCCAGGGCGTGATGTTCAGCACCGAGGTGGCTGGGATTTCCAAAGGGAGCAAGGACCCCGACGCCGCGTGGGACTTTTTGAAGTTCCTCTCTGACTTGGAGGGGCGGATCGCGCCGAGCAGCGGCACGGTGCCGCTGCGCGGCGATGTCGATGTGGACCAAAACCAGGCCGGAAGCTGGCTGGTTCCGATTGGGCGCCAGTTGCTCCAAGGCGAGGTGTTCCCGCAGGCCTATTTCCCCCAGCAAGGTGCCTTTGCCTCGAGCCTGACCTCGAATGTGGAAGCCTACTTCCTGGACAAGAAGAGTGCCGAACAAGCATTGAGCGATGTGGCGACCGAGGCGGCGAAATCCCTCAAGCAGTGAACCGGCTCCCCGGCTGATGGAGGCGTAAGGACGGGCTGCGCCTGAGACTGGGTCAGGCGCAGCCCGTGGAGAAGGTGCCGGCAGTATCACGCCTCGGACCTCAACGGTCCGAGGCACGAGGTTTAACCGACGATGGCGACTCGACCAGTGGAGGTCTCAGTCTCGTCTGGAAAGGTGGTCCAGCGCAGCGCATTCGCGGGACTGGGCCGAAAACTCATTCCTTACGGAATGCTCTTCCCGGCGGTCGCGCTCCTCATTCTACTCAACCTCATAGCCTCTGGATTCGGCGTCTATCTCAGTTTCCTGGATTGGAATTATTTTCGGCCGAACCAGCTCTTTGATTGGGTCGGCTTGCGGCACTATGCGGCGCTGGTCACCGATCCGATCTTTCTGACCGCGGTCGAGCATACCGTCGTCTGGTCGGCGGTGGTGGTTCCCGGGGGATTTCTCGTAGGGCTGTATCTCGCGCTGCTGCTGAATGAGGACGTGCGCGGCAAGTGGCTCTTCAGGACGCTCATCCTCCTCCCCTGGGCCGTTCCCCTGGTGGTGGCTGCAGTGACCTGGTCCTTTTTCTTTAGCCCCGGAAACGGCCCACTCAACGACGCCCTGTTCAAGTTGGGGCAATACAACCTCAAATACATGAACTGGCTAGGAAGCGAAACGTTCGCGTTCCCGATCGTCATGGGCGTGCAAATCTGGCGGACGGCACCCTTCTTTGCGATCACCTTGCTGGCCGGGCTCCAATCGATTCCTCCTGACTTATACGACGCAGCCGAGATCGACGGTGCGGATTCGGTTGGACGCTTTCGCTTCATCACCTTGCCCCTGTTGCGGCCGGTCGCCGCGGTGGTTCTGCTCCAGGGCTTGATATGGAGCTTTTTCAACTTTACCACGGTGTTTGTCATGACCCAGGGGGGGCCAGCGCACGCAAGTGAGTTGCTTACCATCTATCTGTGGCGGCAGGCGTTCCCGCTGGCCGACGTGGGGAGCGGCTCTGCCGTGGGCACGATTCTGGTCCTGTTCCTCTCGATTGTAGGGACATTCTGGGTGATTGGCGTGATGCGAAAGGAGACGACCGGATGAGGCGCCATCGCCGCAAGCGAATCCTGGTTTACGCACTCCTGATCCCGACAGCCTTCTTCCTTGCCTGTCCGGTGTTCTGGCTGTTGATCCTTTCCTTCCGGCCGAATTCGGTGATTGTGAGCGGCCTGGGGTCGATCACTTCCGGGAAATTCGTCCTCGACAACTATGTGACGCTCTTTACGACCTATGATGTCGGGCGATACATGGTGAACAGCCTGATCGGGACGATTGTTCCGTCTGTCCTCTCCGTGCTGCTCGCCCTGCTGGCCGCGTACGCGCTGGTGCGCTTTGATTTTCCGGGCCGTACGTTCTTTTACTCCCTGCCCCTCTTCGCCCAGGTCGTGCCACTGATCCAGCTGATTGTCCCTCTTTACGTGATCATGCTGGCGCTCGGCCAACTGGATACCTATACGGCCATTATCATTGCCCACCTCTCGTTGGTGCTGCCGCTCAGCATCTGGATGATGACGGGATATCTGAAAGGGACCTCCCCGGAGATTGAAGAGGCAGCCATGGTAGACGGCTGTTCCCGGATCGGCGCGATCTTTCGGATCGTGATTCCCACCGCGCTGCCGGGCATCATGGCGACGGGGGTGTACGCGTTCCTCGAGACCTGGGGTGAATTCCTCGTGGCATATTTGCTCACGAGCAAGGAAAACATGCGCCTGCTCTCCGTCGCCGTGTATACCTTCCTCCCCGGCGCGCAATCCCCGACCACGTGGGGCATTCTCTTTGCGGTGGCCGCGGTGTTCATGATCCCATCCCTGGTACTCTTTGTATTCCTGCAGCGCTCGTTTCAGCAAGGACTCGCCATTGGCGCCGTCACGGGGCGCTAGAGTCGCATTCAAGACGTTAAGGAGAACCATATGCCTGAAAGGACTGATCGCTACGAATGGCTGCGCAAGGCCCGCCTTGCGATCGTCGAGGCCCCATTCTATATTCTGAACCTGGAAAAGCAGACGTTTGATGCCGAGGAGATCGTGGATCGGGTCGAGTACTGCAACGCCAACCTGATCCGCCTTGGCGCGGCGCGCAGCTATGCCTTTTTCCAGAGCAAAATCGCCCCGTTGGCACCGTCGCTTCAGGGACGCGATTTTCTGCAAGAGGTCATCCAGGCCGCGCAGCCGCGGGGGATCAAACTGATTCCCTACATTCAATCGGGCTACGAGAATAACATTCTTTACCAACAGCACCCGAACTGGGTAGAGCGCCTCGCGGACGGGCGGCCCATGGCCGTCGGCCGGCCGGAAGAGGTCCACATGTGCTGGAACTCGCCCTACCGCGAATGGAAGATCTCGGTCATTCGCGAGATTTGCGCCAACTATGAAGTGGACGGGATGTATCTGGACGGCCCGACCTATTTCGGCTACTGCTACTGTGATTACTGCCGGACGAAGTTCGGAGCCGAACACCACATGGATATTCCGCGGCAGGAGGACTGGCACGATCCGGCCTGGCAAGCGTATGTCGTGTGGCGCTATGAGGTGCTCGCCTCCGTCCTGCAAGATATTTGCGATGCGGTGCGAAGCACCCGCCCCGGCATCCCCGTCATTAATAACAATATCACCTACTTTCACGAACGCTGCCGGCGCGAGAGCCGCATCCCCGAAATCCTGACACGCATCTCGGACGGCATGCTACTGGAAAGTCACCGGACTCACCAGCGCCTGGCCTGGCACCGGGTCGGCCAGAACGCCAAGTACGGTTATGCGACCGGTAAGCCGCTGTGGATGTGGTGGGAATATACCGTTGGGGAGTGGAGCTTTACGGCCTGTTCGCCGGCTGAACTCAGGCTCAAGTATGCGGAATTGTTGGCGAACAAGGCAGCGCCCGGCGTATTCCCCTTTGACGTGGTAGGGCGCGCCCCCCAAGGGCTGGATGCCTTGCGTGAGTGCTTTGGATTTCAATCCGAAAACGAAGCGCGCCTGTTTAGCGCCGAGCCGGTCAAGCATGTCGCGCTGCCCTATTCCCGACAGACGGCCGAGTGGTATGGGGCGGATCAACCGGACGAGCGCTATACGGCCACTCACACCGGGCTCTACCGGGCCCTGGTTCACAACCACGTGCCGTTCAATGTCGTTTTGGACCCCGACCTCAGCGATGCGGGGCTAGCCGGCTATGACGCGGTCATTCTGAGCAATGTTGCCTGTGTGTCCGAGACCCAGGCGGAGGCGATTCGGCGCTACGTGCAAAAGGGGGGTGGGCTGATCGCCACCTACGAGACGAGCCTGTTCGACGAGCGGGGACACAAGCGGGGGAATTTCCCCCTGGCCGATGTCTTCGGCGCCGATTATCAGGCGAGTCCGACGCTCCAGGTTCGCGGGGAATTGGCCCCGGGATATGCCATTCTGGAGAACCGTCAAGAATGGGTGATGTGGCTCGAGGAGCCCATCCGCGGCGGCAACCCCCACGCGGTCGCCTACATCGACGTGCCGCCTCGGGCGGAGGTCCCGTTCCAGACTGGAGTCGAGGGGGCCGTCGTGCCCGTCGGCAAGCACACCTACGTGCGCGTCCGGCCTGGAGCACAGGGCGCCGGCTGCCTGCGACGCCCCTCGCAGCGGTCGCAGCCCCTGGGCGATCCGACCCCCTATCCAGGTGCGGTCACGAACACGTATGGCCGGGGGCGGGTGGTCTATTTTCCCGCAGATATCGGACACGATTATAGCCAGGTGCGCGTGCCTTTCCTGACAACGATTCTGCAGAATGCGCTGGAATGGGTGAGTGGGCGGCCCCGGCCGGTCTCGATCCAGGCGCCGACGAGCGTCGAGGTGCAACTCCACACGGGCCCTGACCGCACGAACGTGTACCTCATCAATTTCACGGGAGACAGCATCGAACCACGGGACGAAGTGACACAGGTGGCTCGGCTGCGTGAGGTTCCCGTCCAGGTGGCGGTTGCGCGGCCGGTGAAGCAGGTGTTCCATTTGAATCGGAAAGAGACCTTGAACTGGAAAATGGAAGGGGGGCGCTGTTCGTTCGTGGTTCCAGACCTCGACGAGTTCGCCGTGATCAGTCTCGAGTTCGCCGACTGAAGAGATGATGATCGAGAGTATCTCGCGGCGGCATGCGCGGACGGGTTCACTCTGGAAGCAGGCGGGAAGCAAACAAGAAATCCTGCAACATCTCGCCGCGCACCCCTGGCTGGGCCAACTCTTTCAGAGAGTAGTGGAGCAAGCTGACCGAGACCTCCAGTCGCTTCCCTCCGAACTCGCCACGCCTGCGAATCTCCAGGATACCAGCCTCGAAACTCAGGACGAGCGCGAGTTGCGCTGGTACGGAGAAAGTCAGGAAGCGCATCGTGCGGGGGAAGTGATTGTGAGGCTCGCGCTCTGCGCGTGGCTGAACGAGAGGCCGGATTTCGCCGCCGCCGCGGTTGCGCGGATGCAAACCGCGGCGGCGCAGCCGACCTTCGCCGACAGCCCCATGCAGGACCTGGTCGTCGGCGGGCTGGCGCGGGGCCTCTGCCTGGGCTATGACCTGGTAAGAGATATGGTACCGGGCACAGACCCGGACTCGGAGTCCGAAACGTGGGCCGCGGTGCGAGCACGCCTGCTGCAGTATGGTGACTGGCTCGAGTACTATCTGGTAAAGGGGGGCAACGGTGCCCGCCGCAACCACGACGTCATCGCGGCCTGCACCCTGGGTCTGATCGCCCTGACGCTGCCGAACGCTGCTCCCCGCGATTGGGCGCCGCTCGCCGCCGCACAGTTGGAAACAGTGCTCTTTGCCGACACACGCTACCTGGGAGAAGATGGGGATTGGTACGAAGGCTCGCTGCGTTACCAACTCTATATTCTCCAGTGGTTTCATCTTCTGGCCGACGCTGCGCGCACTGTCGGCTGGATGGATCTATACGCCCGGTCCAAGGCTGAGAAGCTCTTTCGGTCGCTGAGCCATTTTCTGACACCGGACGGTCACAACCTGGGATTCAACGATACGGCTCACGACGAAGTCGTGCTGCTGGGCGTGTGGCCGCTGCTCAAGGGCGCGGTCGAATACCAGGACCCGCTCCTGCTCTGGAACCTGCAAAACATCCTGGACCGATTGGACTCCGTCCCCCTGATCCCAGCCGAGGCCTTCCTGGCACTGCGGGGTCCCCTGCCGGGCGAGCCCTTCCATAAGAAGCGGCAAACGGCAGTCCATCTGAAGCGGACCGGGCTGGTCGTGGTGCGCTCGGAGTGGTCCGGCAGCGCATCGCTGTTCGCCCTCGGGTGCGGGCCCTACTCCTCGCACCATCATCTCGGCCAGGCCGGATTCGAGTATTATGCGAGTGGAGAGCCGGTCGTGCTCGAAGCGGGCGGGGGGCACTATGTGGGGCGTGCGCAGTGGATCACGCCCGAGATGCACAACGTGGTCGTGGTGAACGGAGGCTACCGGCCGCGCTATGCCCATCCGCTGTATGGGACCTCCGGGTTCGACTTTGCGCCCCGGTTCGACGGCCGCATCACCGCATTCAAGCACAACCCGGAGGTTGCGTTCGTGCAGGCCGACTATGCGCTTTGTGCGCGCACGCGCTCGGCCGTTCGGAATAGTTGGTTCGTGTGGCCGGGATATCTCATCGTGGAAGATCGTCTGACCGCGCCCGACGGCAGTCCTCTCCAGGCCGAAGCGTTCTGGCACGCGCACGGGGATGTGCAGGCCGCGCCGGATGGCACCTATCAGATCCGGACGGCGGGGGGCGAGACGCACGTGCTGGCGGTCTGTGAGCCCGAGGTTCGCGAGATTTCTCTGGGGCGGCACCCACTCGCCCGGGATTCGATCGGAGTCGTCATGAGCGGGGGAGAATTGCGGGTTCCGGCGCGGCGCCGGGAGAAGCTGGACTATATTCGCGTTACGGCCCGCGGCCCAGATGTCCGGTTCCTCGTTTTCGTCGTCCCGTCAGAGATTGAAGGGCTGCCGGTCGAATTCTCGCACCAGATGCTCCCGGCAGCCCAGGCCTGGAAGCTGGAAATCAGGTTCCCGCACGGAGTGGTCGATACGTGGGTTTTCCTGCCTCGCCGGGCCGGGCTCGTGCAGGAACCGCTCGAGATGGACGGCCGGGTGGCGTTCGTGCGCTGCGTCGCCGGGCGTGCGAAGGCCTGGTTTCTCCTGGAAGGGCAAACCCTGGCCTGCGCGGGAGAAACTCTGGTCCGGAGCCCGGTCGAGACGACATTTCTCAATCACCGAGGGGATCAATGACCGACGACCTTTGTTACGCCACCGCGACGGAATTGGCTGCGGCGATCCGAGAGAAGGAGATAGGGACCGGAGAGGTGATTGATGCCTACCTCCGGCGCATCGCCCGGCTCAACCCGGCCGTAAATGCGATTGTGACGCTCGACGAAGCGGGTGCCCGCCGCCGCGCGCAAGAGGCGGATGCGGCCCTGCGGCGGGGAGAAGTATGGGGGCCGCTGCACGGGGTTCCGGTCACGATCAAGGATTCCATTGCTACGGCCGGGCTGCGGACGACAAGTGGATCGCCCTCGCTCCGGGACTATATTCCGCACGAGGATGCCACGGTCGTGGCTCGATTGCGCGCGGCGGGGGCGATCATCCTGGGAAAAACGAATTTGCCCACCTTTGCAGCAGACAGCCAGACGAACAATCCCGTTTTCGGCCGAACCAACAACCCCTGGGACCTTAGGCGGACGCCCGGCGGTTCGAGTGGGGGCGGCGCGGCGGCGGTTGCAGCCGGCTTGATTCCACTGGACCTCGGCAGCGACTGGGGTGGGTCGCTGCGCGCGCCGGCGCACTTTTGCGGCGTTTTCACGATCAAGCCCACCGACCGGCGGGTGCCGTGGACGGGACATATCCCCCCGGCGCCCGGCGCGCCCTGGGGTGTGCGCCACATCGGCATCATCGGGCCACTGGCCCGCTCGCTCGATGATGTGGCGCTGGCGCTGCAGATTATCAGCGGGCCCGATAACCGGGACATGGAGGTGCCGCCCGTGCCGTTGGGGCCTCTGCCTTCCCTCCGGCTTGAAGGGTTGCGGCTGGCCTGGACGGATGATTTCGGTGTTTCGGTGTCGCGGGATACGCAGAACGCGCTGCGCGCGCTCGCCCGCGAACTGGAACAACGCGGTGCCGTGGTGGAACGACGCGTGCCGGAGGGGTTCGACCTGGAAAAGGCCTGGGAGGTATGGGGTGAGATTCGGCAAGCGGAGGCCGGTTCCTCGCAGGAACCCGAAGTGGAGCGCGCCGAGGCTGCGCGCTTTGGGGTATCGCTTGCCTCGGAGGTGCCGTGGCTGCGCGGCCGCGCCAAAGTGATCAACGCCACCCTGCGCCAGTACAGTGAGGTGCTGGAGGAACGCGACGCATTGATCCGGCCATTAGAGCAGTTCTTGACGCAATGGGAGGCATGGCTCTGTCCCGTCACGTTGGGACCAGCTTTTCCACATTGCGAGACCGGAGTGCCAGTCCCGGTCGATGGATATCCCGTGCCCTACTGGATTGCCACGGGCGTTTACCTGATGCCCTTTAACGTGACGGGGAGTCCGGCCGTGGTACTCCCGCTCGCCCGCTCGACGGAGGGATTGCCGATCGGGCTGCAGGTGGTGGGCAAGCGCTGGGAAGAGATGAAACTGCTGGCCGTTGCCACGGAAATCGCGCGAGTGATGGGACCGTTCCGCCGGCCGCCGAGTTTCTAGAGTGGGCGACGAAGATGGTGCGTGACCTGACGGTCGTGATATTGGCGGCGGAGGAAGCAAGATGAAGGATTCGAATATTGTGGGCCTCTTGGAACCGGTGCGGCAACAGACGGCGACCGAGGCTGTGGCGCAACAACTCATCCAGTTGCTGATGACCGGCGCGCTGGCGCAGGGTGACCGGCTCCCCTCGGAACGAGAACTCGCGCAGCATCTGCATGTGGGGCGCACCACCGTGCGGGAGGCTCTGAAATTGCTCACGCTCTCGGGCGTGTTGGAGGCCCGCCGCGGCGCGGGCACGTACGTCCGCCACAAATATTGGAGCTTTGTGGCGGAGCAGATCAAATGGCCGGCGCTCTTGCAACGCATGGATGTTGAAGAGTTGCTGGAGGTGCGGGGACCGATGGAGATTCAGGCCGCGCGTCTCGCCGCCGAGCGAGCGACGCCGGAGGACCTGTCACGGATCGAGGCTGCTCTGGACGATCTGAAGGCCCTCAAGGAGCGCGACGTGGAACGCGAGACGGAGATTGACATGCGCTTTCACCGCTATATCGCTGAGGCAAGTCGCAATTCACTGCTCCTGATCGTGATGGACGCGCTCGCCGCTCCCCTCCGAATGCACATTGAGCAGGCGAACCGGATGACGGCGGATACATCCAGCACCATAGCGGAGCATCGCGCTGTATATGAGGCACTCCGCCGGCACAATCCGGAGGCCGCGGCCAAAGCCATGAGCAAGCATCTCGACATGAGCCGATTCCTGGCGCTCCTGGGGGCAACCGATGGGTTGGATGAGCCCAACCCGACAGACGCCTAGCTCCGCGCGAAGAACGTGAGGGGCCGGCGTGCCAGCGGTTCTTGTGACAGGGGGGCACGGATTCCTGGGCAGCTATGTGGTCCGGGATCTGGCCGCGCGCGGCGCGACAGTGGTCATCCTCGACGTCACCTCGCCTTCGGTCGCGTTACAGAAGCGCCTGGCACCCTACGGAGAGCAGATCGAGTTTGTGCAGGGCTCTATCACGAACCGTGCCTGGGTCAAGGAGGTCGTTCAGGAGCACGACGTGGGACAGATCGTACACGCGGCCGCCCTCTGCGATGCGGAGGCCTTATTGACGCAGCCCTACTGTGCCTTTGAAGTGAACACGCTGGGGACGGTGAACCTGTTGGACGCGGCGCAGGATCTGCCCGGCCGCTTTGTTCATATCAGCTCAATTGCGGTCTACCAGTCCAAACGATACGAGCCGCTGGATGAGGCTCATCCGATCTTTGACCCGCGGCGGGGACACCCGGCTGGGCCATATGGGGCTTCGAAGGCTGCGGCCGAAATGATGGGGCAGAGCTACGCAGAGGAGGCTGGGGTCGATTACATCGCCCTGCGTGTGGCCGCAATCTATGGCTTTGGGATGAACATCCCGCTCTATCTCAAGCCCCTGCTCACGCACGCCCTGGCCGGGGAGCCTTATACACTGGAGGGCGGGCCTGGGCGGAAGCGGAATTTCACGTACGTAAAGGACGCGGTTTCCGCGGTCTGTTCCGCTCTGGACGCTCCGGGCGCGCAACTGCGGCAGCGAGCGTTTACGATCGCCGAAGGGCGATTGTACAGCCCGGAAGAGGTGGCAGACCTGGTCCGCAAAGTCATTCCTGGAGCGACGATCGAGGTTCGCCCGGGCACGGCGCTATCCGACGAGGCGCGCCGCCGGATGGAGCACTATGGGGAACTGGACCTTTCGGCGGCGCGTGAGCAGTTGGGCTTTGAGCCGCGCTATCCCCTTGAAGCCGGCTTGCGGGACTATGTTGAAGAGTGCCGGCGGATGGAATAGGAGTTGAACAGTATGAAAGGCGTAAACCTGAAACGCGTGTGCACCGAGTTCGAGGCCAAGGGGCTGGATCTCGCCCTCTTGACCTCCTCGGGCAATTTCGCCTACGTGAGCGGCCTGGCGCTGGCGGACGAAGAGACGCGCAAATTCAATGCGGGCGTCCGCAATGCGGTCCTCCTCACCCGCACCGGCGAGGGCATTTTGATCGTGGCCGATTCGAGCGTCCACCAGGCGCGGCGCGATTCCTGGATCACCGAGGTCCGCCCGTATCCGGGCGGGCCGGCGGACACACCGGTGGGCCCAATCCTCGAGGCCGTGCGCCACCTCGGCGCGACTTCAAGCCGGATCGGAGTGGAAACGGAATACCTCCCCGTGGCACTTTATCAGGCCCTTTGCACGGAACTGCCGCACGTCCAGTGGCAGGACTGCTCGGCAGAAATGGCACGGGTTCGCAGCATCAAAACGCCGGCCGAGATCCAACTGATGCGCGACACTGTGCTCGCCACGGACCGGGCGTTCGCGGCGGCCTTCACGGCGCTGCATGCCGGAAACACGGAACGCGACCTGGCCCGCCGTATCATCGACAACCTGTACAATCAGGGCGCGGATGGGTTGGACCACATCTGGGTGTACGGCGGTGACAAGACGACGGACAAGTTCCGTTCTCCGGGCGAAAAGCGGCTCGAACGAGGCGACATCATCCGCGTCGATATCGGCGGGGTGTTTCAGGGCTATCGCACGGATGTCTCGCGCATGGGGATCGTGGGCGAGCCGCGGCCCGAGCAGGCCCGCATCTACCAGGGGCTGCGCGAGGCGCACCTGCGGATGATCGAGGCGGCTCGGCCCGGTATCCAGGCGGGCGAGTTGGTCCGGGTTTGCGATAAGACCCTGGAGGCGCACGGGCTTCCGTTCGTCGGGCGCGCTCTGCTCACGCATAGCCTGGGGGTGGTCCTCCACGATTATCCCATCGTCTATGACGCGCGCGACACGGCGCGGTTGGAAGAGAACATGGTGCTCGCCATCGAGCCATTCGTGGTGGTCGGGAAAGAGAAGTATGCCGTCGAGGATGACGTCTTGGTCGCGGCCGCGGGTCCCGAGATTCTCTCGTCCTTTATGGACACGCGCCAGATGGCGCCGGTTGCGGCCTGAGGCCGGTGCGCCGGCGACGGAAGGAGAAGAAGCTGTGATGGAACGAAAGTTGGCGATTGAATATGGCAACCGCACGTTGCCTCTCCGCATTCCTGATCAGAATGTCGCGTTCGACATTGCGCCGCGGGAAGGCGCCGCCGCGCCCCCGGCAGAAGCAGAGGTCGGGAGGGCGCTGGCCGCGCCGATCAACTCCTCGCCCCTTGCCGAGTTGGTGCGGCCCGGCCAAACCGTGGCGCTCATCGTCGACGACCACACCCGCCTGACGCCGAGCTACCAGATCTTGCCGCTCTTGCTGGACGAACTGAACCGGGGCGGCATTCCCGATGCGCAGGTCACC